>NZ_LN999835.1:0-150359 GCF_900044015.1 Candidatus Hoaglandella endobia
ATGAATAATATAAGAAATTTTTCTATTATTGCCCATATCGACCACGGTAAATCGACACTGTCTGACCGTCTAATTCAGATCTGTGGCGGTTTAAACGAACGTGAAATGGCAGACCAGGTGCTAGATTCTATGGATCTAGAGCGAGAACGTGGTATTACCATAAAAGCCCAAAGTGTTACGCTTTACTATAAAGCGCCCAATGGCAAAATTTATCAGCTAAATTTCATCGATACCCCAGGGCATGTTGATTTTTTCTATGAAGTTTCCCGTTCGCTTGCGGCCTGTGAAGGTGCGCTGCTTGTTGTTGACGCTGGGCAAGGGGTAGAAGCACAGACCCTGGCCAATTGTTATACTGCGATGGAAATGAATTTAGAAGTAGTACCGGTGCTAAATAAAATTGACCTCCCTACTGCTGATCCAGATCGAGTTGCTCAGGAAATTAAGGATATCATCGGCATTGACGCTACCGATGCGGTACGCTGCTCAGCGAAAACCGGGATTGGGGTAGCTGACGTGCTCGAACGCTTAGTGCAAAATATTCCACCGCCTGAGGGTAATCCTGACGCTCCGTTGCAAGCATTAATTATTGATTCCTGGTTTGACAAATATTTAGGCGTAGTTTCTTTAGTACGCATTAAAAATGGCACCCTGCTTAAAAGCAACAAGATAAAAGTTATGAGCACTGGCAAGCTTTACAATGTAGATCGTTTGGGGATCTTCACGCCAAAGCTCATTGAGCGCGAAGTATTAAATTGCGGCGAGGTTGGCTGGCTAGCCTGCGCTATCAAAGATATCCACGGCGCTCCAGTGGGGGATACCCTTACCCTCGCTCGTCAGCCGGCTACTAAGGTTTTGCCTGGCTTTAAGAAAGTTAAACCGCAGGTTTATGCGGGCTTATTTCCGGTAAGCTCAGATGATTATGAAGCCTTTCGTGATGCTCTGGGCAAGCTAAGCTTGAATGACGCCTCACTAGTTTATGAGCCGGAAAGCTCTACCGCACTGGGTTTTGGGTTTCGCTGTGGCTTTCTGGGCTTGTTGCATATGGAAATTATTCAAGAACGGCTTGAGCGCGAATATTATCTTGATCTTATAACCACCGCTCCGACGGTATTCTATGAGGTGCTGACGATAGATAACAGTACGCTATACGTAGATAGCCCGGCTAAACTGCCACCGTTAAACAACATTGCCGAATTGCGCGAACCTATCGCTGAGTGTCACATGCTGTTACCACAGATCTACCTGGGCAATGTTATCACCTTATGCATTGAAAAGCGTGGCATACAGACTAATATGGTTTATCATGGCAGCCAGGTGGCACTAACCTATGAGATCCCCATGGCGGAGGTAGTATTAGATTTCTTCGACCGGCTGAAATCAACCTCGCGCGGTTACGCTTCACTTGATTACGGTTTCAAGCGCTTCCAAAACTCAAATATGGTGCGCATCGACGTATTGATCAACGGAGAACAGGTTGATGCTCTGGCGCTGATCACCCACCGGGATAATGCGCCTTATCGTTGCCGCGAGTTTGTGGATAAACTGCAGAAGTTAATTCCACGCCAGCAGTTCGATATTTCTATACAGGCAGCTATCGGCAATAATATAATTGCTCGCTCTACGGTTAAACAGTTGCGGAAGAATGTGCTAGCTAAGTGTTATGGCGGCGATGTAAGCCGAAAGAAAAAACTGTTACAAAAACAGAAAGCAGGTAAGAAGCGCATGAAGCAAGTTGGGAAAGTTGAACTTCCGCAGGAAGCGTTCTTGGCGATTATGCACGTAGGTAAAGACAGTAAATAAGTTTAAGGAACAGTAATTTGCAAGTAATTTTCATGGCTAATTTGTTTTCCAGAATTCTAGCAATCGTTACGCTTATCACTGGAATTTTCTGGTGTCTAAAACGTTTTAAACTCATACAACTAATGCAACCAGCTCAGAAGCTCCAAGAAAGCATGCCTACAGCAATAGGTAATATTGCTGCTGCCGTCAAGAATGGTCAACTAGTTTTGATAGAAACCAGCGCCGAGATTTTTCCAGTATTACTGTTGGTGTTTGTTGTGCGCTCATTTATTTTTGAGCCGTTTCAGATCCCTTCTGGATCAATGATGCCGACATTACTAGTCGGCGATTTTATTCTGGTGGAGAAGTTTGCCTATGATATAAAAGATCCGATTACCAAAACGACATTAATTGAAACTGGCCATCCGAAACGGGGAGATGTGGTGGTATTTAAATACCCACCTGATCCCAATCTGTACTATATTAAAAGAGTCTTGGGCCTTCCGGGGGATCGAGTCAGTTATGACCCAATCAATAAGCGGGTTACGGTACAACCAGTGGTCGGCTACAAGCATGGCTGCGCTACAGCGTTGCCGATAACATATACCGAAGTCACGCTGAGCCATTTTATTCAGACCTGCAATTCGATCAGCAACGGAGAAGCCAGTAGTGGCTTCCTGCAGGTGCCGCCGGATAAGCAAGTTGAAGACGGGATCCATCTAGTGCAATATCAAGAATCGCTAGGTAGCATGTCGCATAATATTTTGACAGTGCCTGGTCAGCAAGATCAGGTAGGCATGTATTATCAGCAACCGGGCAAATCACTGGCAGAATGGGTAGTGCCGCAAGGCAAATATTTCATGATGGGCGATAACCGCGATAATAGCGCTGATAGCCGCTATTGGGGTTTCGTACCGAAGAAAAATTTGGTAGGTAAAGCCACGGCAATTTGGCTGAGCTTTGATAAGCAAGAAGGTAAATGGCCGACCGGTGTACGCTTAAGCCGTATTGGCAGTATTAATTAATTATTTAATAGCAAAATTAGTGGGTCATACAAAGCTGGCTGCTCACCAGGCAAAATAGTTTTTGTATAAGAGTTGATAGCCAGGCCTGCTACCGTGATTTTGCATGGTTGAGTTATTAGTTATTTATTGGTAACGTATGAACCCCATTTTAATGAATAGTTTCCAGCAGAAACTGGGCTATAATTTTCATCAGTATGAACTTTTGTTACAGGCATTAACGCACCGCAGTGCCAGCAGTAAACACAATGAAAGGCTGGAATTTTTAGGTGATTCTATACTAAGTTATGTTATCACCAACGCTCTTTATCAGCTATTTCCCCGTGTTGACGAAGGCAATCTGAGTCAGATGCGCGCCATGCTAGTGCGCGGCAATACATTGGCTGAAATGGCACGTGAGTTCGATTTAGGCGAATGTTTGCGCCTAGGAGCAGGGGAGCTAAAGAGCGGCGGTTTTCGCCGCGATTCGATTTTAGCCAATACGGTAGAAGCCCTAATAGGGGGAATATTTTTAGATAGCGATATCCACACTGTAGAAAAGCTAATCCTCGATTGGTACCGTACTCGTCTGGATGAGATTAGACCAGACGACAAACGAAAAGATCCTAAAACTAGGCTGCAGGAATATTTGCAGGGACGTCATTTGCCGCTGCCTACTTATTCGCTAGTGCAGATACGTGGCGAAGCGCACAACCAGGAGTTTACTATTCATTGCCAGGTAAATGGTCTAACGCAGCCGGTTATCGGCAACGGCGCAAGCCGGCGTAAAGCCGAACAGGCTGCGGCTGAACAGACACTTAAATTGCTGGAGTTTGCATGAGCGCAGAGAAAACCTATTGTGGATTTGTGGCGATAGTAGGCCGGCCGAATGTCGGTAAATCAACGCTGCTGAATCAATTATTGGGTCAGAAAGTGTCTATCACCTCATGCAAGCCGCAAACTACCCATCACCTCATCATGGGTATCCACACTGACGGCCCTTATCAGGCCATCTATGTAGATACTCCAGGACTACATCTCGCAGAGAAAAGAGCAATGAACCGGTTGCTGAATCGTTCAGCCAGCAGCTCAATCTACAATGTAGCCCTGGTTATTTTTGTAGTTGAAGGTACCCATTGGACCTACGACGACAAAATGGTGGTTAACAAGCTGCGTGACTTGACCTGCTTAGTGGTTTTAGTTATCAATAAAGTGGATAATGTCCCAGACAAAAAGCAGCTGCTGCCGCATATACAGTTCCTCAGTCAACAGAGGGCATTTCACGATATTGTACCTATTTGCGCCGAGAACGGCATGAATATCAAGACACTTGCTGCTATCATTCGCAAGGCTTTACCGCTAACTACTATGCACTATTTTCCTAAAGACTACATTACCAACCGTTCACAGCGGTTCATCGCATCAGAAAATATTCGTGAAAAGCTAATGCGTTTTTTAGGTGATGAGTTGCCCTATTCAGTTACTGTAGAAATAGAACACTTCGCTGCACACAAGTGTGGCGGTTACGATATCCAAGGCCTGATTTTAGTGGAACGAGAAGGTCACAAGAAAATCATTATCGGCAATCAAGGCAGCAAAATAAAAACTATTGGGATCAAAGCCCGTCGAGATATTGAAGCCATATTCGAGAAGCGAGTGCATCTCAAACTGTGGGTGAAAGTAAAATCGAGCTGGGCGGATAATGAACGCGCCCAGCACAGTCTAGGCTATTTCGATAATTTTTTTTGAGTAAGTCGCCCCCCAACTAACGGTTAGCAACGCGCTTTAGTGAGGTGCCGGGGGGGTTAACGACCGTGTGCTGGCCAGTTTTCCTGGCTTTATTGAAAATATAATAAGAATGTTATAACTAATAATTTAGTGGTAAAGTATGGCTAAACTGTTATTGGGCATTAATATCGATTATATTGTGACTTTACGCATCAAATTAGGCCGTATTTGTCAAAGTGCACAATATGAAGCGTGCTGCTAATGGCGATTGTCGGCATCGGCACTGATATCGTCGAAATCGCGCGGATCGAAACGGTGGTGTCGCGCAGCGGTGATCGGCTGGCGCGCAGAATCCTCAGCACGACGGAATGGCTGCAGTATCAGCAGCACAATCAACCGGTGCGTTTTCTAGCTAAACGTTTTGCAGTAAAAGAGGCTGCATCGAAGGCGCTCGGCACCAGTATCCGCGAGGGTATCGCTTTTGCTCATGTCGAGGTAATTAATGACGCGCTAGGTAAACCTTCGCTTCGGTTGTTTGCTAAGGCAGCAGCGTTAGCTAGCAGTTTAGGTGTTACAGGCATGTTTGTCACATTGGCAGATGAGCGGCATTATGCCTGCGCTACCGTACTCTTTGAAAAAGCTGGTGATGAAATCTAAGGCGACAGCCTCCTATACTTTGCTTTGCTTACAGCAGCTTGGGATAGGGCCTGCTGACAACTGAGTGTGTCGACGTTCGTTAATGGCTTAGGGAGATGTCATGAGCAGCTACTACTGCAACGATGAATATTGGATGCGTCAAGCCATCATGCTCGCTGAACGAGCTGAAGTTGATGGCGAAGTACCGGTAGGTGCGGTGCTAGTGTTGAATGATGACGCTATCGGCGAAGGATGGAACCGATCTATAGGCCATCACGATCCTACTGCCCACGCTGAAATGATAGCTTTGCGCCAGGGGGGGGGGAAAGTACGGAATTATCGTTTGCTAGGTGCGGTAATGTACGTTACTTTGGAACCGTGCGTCATGTGTACTGGAGCGATGATACACGCCAGAATTGGACGTTTGGTGTTCGGCGCTCGGGATAAAAAAACTGGTGCAGCTGGATCGCTGATGAATGTTCTCTGTCACCCTGGGGTAAATCATCGAGTAATGCTTACTGCAGGGATACTGGCGTTGGCGTGCTCGGCTCAGATCAGCGATTTTTTTCGCCGCCGTCGCCTTCTGCAGAAGGCGAACCGGCAGGCAATGTGAGGAAATGCTTACAAGCGCATTTCCAAATAGAATTAGTTTGATAAATATTCTAAACTTGTTTAGTTATATGGTGCCCGGGACGAGACTTGAACTCGTATAGCAAAAAGCTGAGGGATTTTAAATCCCTTGTGTCTACCTATTCCACCACCCGGGCATCATAAAATTTAAATTGGAGGCGCGTCCCGGAGTTGAACCGAGGTAGACGGATTTGCAATCCGTTGCATAGCCACTCTGCCAACGCGCCGATTTTAATAAATTTTATTATAATTGCTTATCAGCAACAATAGCAAGCCTGTTTGACCATAAAATATTTAACTGATAATACCGTAGTACCCAACACAACTTAGTTTCATAACACTATTCCATTGACGACAATCAACTAGTTAAAGTAACGACAAAATTATAATACATAATATGCTTGTAAAAGAGAACTGTTCACTAACATAGTTAAGTAAAATAGAAATAAAATAAATGTAAGCTCTTTCTTAAGAGCTATTAAGCTCTAAGCTAGAAGCAGTGTAGTTAAAATTAACACCAATCGCTTGAAAGTAAAAAAAGAAATATATTGCGAGGATTTTTATACTCTCTTAGATAGAGAGAGGAGAAAGTAGTAGATGAAAGAGTATCAACGTAAATTTATGGAGTATACATTAAACAAACAGGTATTAACGTTCGGCAATTTTACGCTTAAATCTGGCCGTATAAGCCCATACTTTTTTAATGCTGGTTTATTTAATACCGGTCGTGATTTAGCGTTTTTAGGCCGGATTTACGCCGCTGCACTGGTGGATTCGAATGTAAAATTTGATTTATTATTTGGCCCAGCCTATAAGGGCATTCCCATTGCGACTATCACCGCAGTGGCGTTGGCAGAACAACATCAACGAGACATCCCCTATTGCTTTAACCGTAAAGAGATTAAGGATCATGGCGAAATTGGTACGCTGATTGGCAGCCAGATGCAGGGAAACGTCATGCTGGTAGATGACGTTATTACTGCTGGTACAACTATCCGACAGTCGATGGAAATTATCACCTCGCATCATGCTACCCTGGCAGGAGTCATAATTTCTATGGATCGGCAGGAAAAAGGACGCCGAGCTCTTTCTGCGGTTCAAGAAGTAGAACGTGATTATCGTTGTCGGGTCATCGCCATTATTACCCTGGCAGATTTAATAACTTACTTGGAAGAGACCAGCGACCAGGCCTCCCAGCTACTAGTTGCAGTGCGTGCCTATCAGCAGCAATACGGTACCTCAAAATTGCTCAGTTAATTGCATTTGGTTAAACTCAGGATCAATCGCAATATCAAATATCATAGGATCAACTTAATGTGTTTCACAGTTTTGCTGGGCAAGTAGCGGTAAATCGCGGCGGCTAAAAGCGCTAATAAAATTACCCCTAGCTAGTAGGTTTATTGCAGCCCAGAATGGCCAAAGCCCCTTTCACCGCGCTCGCTGGTATCAAAAGATACCACCAGATTAAATTCTGCCTGTATTACCGGTAGAAATACTATCTGCGCTATGCGATCGCCCGGTTTCAGGGTAACAAAATCATGGCCGCGATTCCATACCGAGACCATTAATGGTCCATGATAATCAGAATCAATCAACCCCACTAAGTTCCCCAATACAATGCCGTACTTATGGCCAAGACCTGATCTCGGCAGAATAACAGCCGCCAATGTGGCATCTTTTATATGAATCGCCAATCCAGTAGGAATAAGAGTAGTTTTGCCTGGTGCCAGCACTACTGTATCATTGATACAAGCGCGTAAATCTAAACCAGCTGAACCTATCGTAGCGTATGTTGGTAGCGGAAAATGATCGCCGATGCGGCAGTCCAGGATTTTAATATCGATTTTTTTCATCTTACTGACAAGCTCGTCCTTGATTTGTGGAGTAAGCCCTTACCCTATCAAAGGGGGATAATAAATTTTCCTAATTCTACCAGAATAGATGATTATTATCATTGTGAAAATCTTAGCTTCTTTAGAAGTAGCTCAAGCGCTATCAAATACTAACGGCTCGATCGGTGGTAAATCAGCTACTAAATAATAGTCCCCACATTTTATGCAAGATTATCAGAAGAAGTACCTTTGTTACGGCCATAATGGCCGTAACAAAAATAATAAGATGAAATTAACAGCCTGGATATTTCTCTAATAGTCAAAGCTTGTCTGTTTGTAGCTATCCGATAGCTAGTTTTTTATTAAAAAATGTTGTGCTCTTTTAAACTACGCTTTAGTTATAAGTAACTTGAGCAGTTACGTATCAAAGCGTACACTACTTATCTTTGTAGAAGATTAGATCTAGTATTGAAAGCTTATCTTAGGTTTTTAATATATAATATTGCTAACTTAATTTTAGGAGATAGATATGTCCCGAGTCTGCCAAGTTACTGGCAAGCGCCCGGTGAGCGGAAATAACCGCTCTCATGCAATGAATGCGACTAAACGCCGTTTTTTGCCTAATCTGCACTCTCACCGTTTTTGGCTTGAGAGCAGGAATAATTTTATCACATTGCGCGTGTCTACCAAAGGTATGCGTATAATCGATAAAAAGGGCATCGAAATGGTTTTAGTCGATCTCCGTGTCCGCAGTGATAAGTTGAAAAGTATTAAGTTCAGGAATTAACTCATGGCTAACAATATTCGCGAGAAGATTAAGCTGATTTCTTCAGCTGGTACTGGTCACTTTTATACCACTACAAAGAACAAGCGTACCAAACTTGAAAAGATGGCATTAAAAAAATTTGATCCATTGGTGCGCCAGCATGTGATATACAAAGAAGCCAAAATAAAATAATTTCAGAGGGGGTATGATAATTAGTCGTTAGCTAGATGGTAGCTTATTATAATAACGTCAGAATGGAATGATCATATTTTGATCTAGTTGATAGAGGATAGTTAATGCCGGAATTACCAGAAGTAGAAACCAGTCGCAGAGGAATAGAACCTTGGGTGACCGGGCAAAGCGTTCTGCGTACGGAGGTACGTAATGCACGGTTGCGTTGGTCGGTAGATGAAGAGATCATCGCGCTGCGTGACAGAATGGTACTAAGCGTACAGCGCCGGGCAAAATATTTGTTGCTAGAACTAGATTCAGGCTGGATAATTATTCATTTAGGAATGTCGGGGAGCCTACGTGTCCTGGCTCAGCCGCAGCCTCCAGAGAAACATGATCATGTGGATTTAGTTATGAGTAATGGCTGTATTATTCGTTATACCGATCCGCGACGTTTTGGATCTTGGCTATGGAGCGAGAACCCGTATACTAGCCGCGTATTGGCTCACCTAGGGCTTGAACCGCTTAGCGAAGAATTTGATGGTCACTGGTTATATGAGAACCTACGTAAGAAAAAAACGAAAATTAAGCCTTGCTTGATGGATAACAAGCTAGTAGTTGGCATAGGCAACATTTACGCCAGTGAGTCTCTGTTTGTTGCTGGTATACTACCAGACCGCACTGCTGGTTCCCTAAATCAGGAAGAAGCTGCGCGGTTGACCAAGAGTATCAAAGTGGTACTGTTGCGATCCATTAAGCAAGGAGGCACCACGCTGCGCGATTTTCTCCAGTATGACGGTAAACAAGGCAATTTTTTACGGGAACTACAAGTTTACGGCCGTGGCGGCGAACCGTGCCTGGTGTGTAGCACACCGATCCAACTAGCCAAGTATGGCCAGCGAAGTACTTTTTTTTGCTCAAAATGCCAAAGCTAACGCTAAATAACATATAGTTATACTGCAGCAGTATTTTTGGCGATAGCACTAGATACTAGATAACCGTTCTTCAGTGGTTATAAGTTATTTTCCTTTGCGGCGTGACTTAATGCCCATAGGGCAGAATATTTATTGAAAGTATATTGCGCCTTAACTATCGCTAACAGCCAACCCTGCTTACCGTCCAGGCAACCAGTGCGCAATAGCCACATTTTCACAAATGTGCTGTAAGTATGGACTATGATGGCAAAAATGCTGCATCGGCGTCCTTGGTGGTGGTGCGCTTGCGCCCAAACTTCGGCATATTGCAACTGTTTACGCTGAAATGCTGGTAGATCCCGGCAGGTCAGGTGTTGTAAATCGCCCGGCAGGGCAACGATGGCAGCCTCACCAATCTCTAGCGATTCATGAACCGGTAGTGCGTTATAAAGATAATGCTCGCGGGCGTACAATCGCACTACCCGGTCCGGATACCAGCCGCTATAACGCATAAAACGGCCAAGAAACAGATTACGCCGTGCGCAACTATAAACAACCTTAGGATTATTAGATTGCTGCAGTACTTCTTCAATGGCCTGGCGTAATGGCGGAGTAACGCGTTCGTCTGCGTCAAGCATCAGAATATAATCGCCGCTAGCATACGCCTGTGCCCGTTGGCGTTGTATACCAAAACCTGGCCAATCCGTAGACTGAAATACTCGTGCACCAGCTTGCGCGGCGATATAGCGCGTTTGGTCATGGCTGCCGGCATCTAGCACCACGATTTCGTCGGCCCAGCTTACCGATGCTAGGCAGTTCGGTAGAAGCTCGGCTTCGTTCCTAGTAAGGAGCACCACCGATAGACGCTTTCTTTGTGACATTTATTGACTCCGTTATGGCAAGTACGGCTCAAGCAAATTTAGTAGTCGCTGCAGGGCACCCTGGTTTTGATACACAACCTCGACGGCTTGACGGCCGTAATACATTCGGTAATTTTTGTCAGTTAATAAGTTGGAAACTGCGTCGACTAGTGACGGCACATCTGTCACTGTAATTAGTCCACCAGCTTCGGCCAGCTTGCTACAGATATCGCAGAAATTAAAAGTGTGCGGTCCCATCAGTACCGGGATGGCGTGCACCGCCGCTTCCAAGGGATTGTGGCCTCCACGCGCTACGAGACTACCACCAACAAACGCTAGATCGGCAATGCCATATAGCAGCCTCAATTCTCCCATGGTATCACCAACCACGACCTGTGTGCTGTTAGAAGGCATTTCTCCGCTGCTGCGCATGATATAGTTGAAGCCGGCTTTCATGGTCATGTCGCGCGCCGACGAAAAGCGTTCGGGGTGGCGTGGCACCAAAATTAATAGTAAATCTGAAAACATCATTAGTAACTGACAATGTGCCTGCAAAAGCAGGGTCTCTTCTCCTTCATGGGTACTGGTAGCTATCCATACCGGACGGTGCGGTGCCCATTGGCGACGCAGGTTTAGCGCTTGGGCTGCCAGATCAGGAGTAATAGAGATATCAAATTTTAAGCTACCGGTAACAGCTAGCTGCTTGTTTTTTAAACCCAAAACCAGGAAACGGGCGCCATCTTCGTACTTTTGCGCTGCGATCAGCGTAATATGTCGCATAATATTGGCAACGAAACCACTAAATATCTTATAGCCAGCGGCGGAGCGGACAGAAAGTCGCGCATTAGCTACCACAAACGGAATATTGCGACGATGCAGAGCTTTGATAAGATTTGGCCATAGCTCCGTTTCCATAACAATAACTAGTTTGGGTTTTACCCTGTTTAGAAAACGTTTCATCGCCCCAGGCAGATCGTAGGGAAGATAAACATGGTGGACATCCTTACCGAATGCCGATTGCACCTGTTCAGAGCCAGTGGGTGTCATCGTGGTAACGATTATCGGCAAAAGCGGATAACGGTAACGCAGAGCTCGCAGTAACGGTATTGCCGCGAGCGTCTCGCCGACCGAAACAGCATGCAGCATGATACCGCCTGGCTGCACTTTGCCCCGGCAATAACCATAACGTTCTGCCCAGCGACGGCGGTAGGCAGGGGCTTTTCTGCTACGCCATAATAATCTTCCCCAGACTAGCGGTTGGATAAGGTAGACAAGTATATTATAGATCATTCTTTGCTAGATAGATTAAAAATATGCACATTAGACCACTGGCGGGTAATGATATGTAGCTCCAATCCGCTGTTGTCCAGCGCGTCAAGAGCTCGGTAAATAAATTGTTCAGAACCGCTATTATCTGGTATATATTTCTGCTTTCTGCTGTACGATCACCAAACGACTATTTTCATAGCAACTATTAATTAGATATTCCTTTTTACCATCCTGGCGTCGTCTGGCAGGGGTATTTGATCACAATCAATTCTAAACCGCCGATATAAATCGCATCGCTAAACCAAAAACTTATTGCCAAATAAACACATAATATGTGTGTGTTAAGTGGTATTAGTAGCCCCATTGTACTATGGGGTGGTATAATCTCAGCAGTTATACAACTAGCTAGATAAATGTGTAATAATATATTCACTATACTCTACTTTCTAGACTAACTGTGGCCAAGGTTGAGATTACCCACTCACCCCTTCAGGGAGGATCAAACTAAGTTGGTCAATCAGAACTACGATTACTGGTACAGTTTTAATGGCGATAGGGATATTCAATTGAGCGAACTGGATGTAATATTAGTGCGTAATGGATGAAGGGGTGCTGATCGTCAATAAATTATATAGCCTACGAGGCTACAATGAAAAACTGTTTACTACCTGGTTCGAACGTCATATGGATGATTATATCCGTGCGTTCTGGCAACAGCATCTAGACTTTAACTGGTTACGGCAGCCAACCTATCTACCGGTTATCCAGTCTGGATGGAGATAAGCGTAAGTATGTGAGATCTTCGTGAAGCATCGTTATTTCGCTGCAGACAAGATGATAATCACCTACTTACTTGTAGGCTCTTCGCGGGCTGTAAGTTGTTAAGTATTAATATTTATATCGTTGCATGATGGCCGCCGGCAGCATTATAGCCTTTGATTTCGGTACTAGGCAAATAGGCGTGGCTATAGGCCAGCTAATAACCTTCACAGCCAGACCATTGACAGCATGCAAGGTCAGCGATGGTGTACCCAATTGGCGACAAATAGAGTTTTTGCTAAATGAATGGCAGCCGGAAACGGTGGTGGTTGGCTTGCCACTTAATATGGACGGCAGCGAGCAGTCGCTGACCTTGCAGGTGCGCAAATTTGCCAACCGTCTGCACGGCCGGTTTGGCGTTAAAGTGATATTACACGATGAACGTCTAAGTACCGTCGAAGCACGCGCCGGCCTATTTGAGCACGGTGGCTACCGTGCACTAGCGAAAGTCCAGGTAGACGCAGGATCTGCGGTTATAATTCTGGAGAGCTGGCTACAGCAAGTTTCGTCTAATTTCGGCTAATCTAAACAAATCTAACAGCGTGCTAATAATATTATTATTTTGCGTAAGCCTGCCTAATGTTCCTGTGCAGGTAGCCACACAGTTTCATAACTCTTCCAGAAGAGTTAGCGCATCAACCAGCTTTTTTACACCAAAAATATGCATATTTTCCAAAGGTTTCTGCGGCACATTAGCCTGGGGCACGATGGCACGGCGAAAACCATGCTTGATAGCTTCGGCAATCCTTTCTTGGCCACTAGGCACCGGGCGGATCTCGCTCGCAAGCCCAACTTCACCAAATATCACCAAATCTTTTGGTAGTGGGCGGTTGCGCAGACTAGAAACAATTGCCAGCATCAGTGCTAAATCAGCGCTGGTTTCACTAACTTTAACACCGCCTACTACGTTAACGAAGACATCCTGATCCGTCATTTGTAGCCCGCCGTGGCGGTGAAGCACCGCTAGTAGAATAGCCAGACGGTTTTGCTCAAGCCCAACCGATACCCGGCGCGGCTTGGCCATCATGGAGTGATTTACCAGCGCCTGAATCTCTACTAGTAGCGGGCGGGTGCCTTCCCAGACTACCATGACGCTGCTGCCTGGAGTCATATCCTCTCCACGACTTAAAAAAATGGCTGATGGGTTGCTTACTTCACGCAGCCCCTGCTTGGTCATGGCGAAAATTCCCAATTCATTCACAGCTCCAAACCGGTTTTTTTGGCTGCGTAGAGTGCGGAATCGGGAATCTGAATCACCGTTGAGCATAATGGAGCAGTCAATACAGTGCTCGAGCATCTTCGGCCCAGCCAGGTAACCGTCTTTGGTAACATGGCTGACCATGATAATCGTAACGCTCTGATTCTTCGCAAAACGGGTTAAGTAGGCGGCTGACTCCCGTACCTGAGCGATGCTACTTGGTGAAGATTGCACATCTGCCATATACATAACTTGAATAGAATCGATCACCATCAAGCGTGGTTTTTCCTGCTCAGCTGTCAGGCAAATCTGTTCGATGCTTGTTTCCGAAAGCATATTCAGCCCGCTGGTAGGTAGTCCGAGACGGTGCGCACGCATCGCTACTTGTTGTAGAGATTCTTCGCCTGTGACGTACAGCGTTTTCATTTGTGCAGTAAGTTTGCAAAGAGTTTGGAGCAACAGCGTACTTTTACCAGCACCGGGGCTGCCACCAATAAGAATGGCGCTACCCGGCACCATACCGCCGCCCAGCACACGATCCAACTCATTAAAGCCGGTGGAAAAACGAGGTAACGCCTCGAGGTTAATTTCAGAGAGCTTTTGTAGCTTGCTAACGCTGCTATCACCGGCATATCCGCTAAATCGCTCATTGCGCACTGCCGTAGCAGCCAGGCGCACTTCGGCGATGGTGTTCCAAGCATGACAGGCAGTGCACTGTCCCTGCCAGCGGGGATAATCGTCGCCGCATTTATTACATACAAAAGCACGTTTTATTGCTTTAGCCACCACTTGCCTCGCAAGATAGATAGTAAGCCCTGTGCGCGCTGATACCACGACAGGCTTTGTTTATCGTAGAATAGCCGGTATAGTACCAACCGCCGTACTCCCAGTAGTATTATAATAAATAAAGGTATTTTTTTAAAAAGCATTTAAAAGAAGAGAAGAAACTCATATCCAGGATTTACGAACAGATACTCGTAGGTCAATACTTATTTCAGTTTATGCTGACGTAATGAGCGAGTAATAGTGCTGGATCTCCTTACGCACACAGATAGCTGCATATTTATTGAAATATTAAACTTATTTATAATTTTAGGTTGGTTGTTGATCGAACAGGGATACAGTGTTCTTGCTGAAAAAATCCTCAACGAATACTACAGTAATTAAATCTTTAGCTATATTAATAGCTTTATAAGAGCTTGATGCCTTATAGGTAAAAATACCTACCGTCATCGCCTTTTCTTTTCTAAAAATTAAAAATCTACTTGCAAAGTAGAATAAATAATAAAAATTACAACGCCTCAGGTAATAAACATACCTTGTGTTTACTTATTTTGGCAGATTAAATGATTGGCGGTGCGGACGGGACTCGAACCCGCGATCCCCGGCGTGACAGGCCGGTATTCTAACCAACTGAACTACCGCACCGCGGTTATACTTTTTTTCGATACGACAAGACTTATAGTAAGCTCAGTGCTAGTGAACGTCAATGCTTTTTATACGTAAGGACATTGCATTGCTGATAACTGCAACAGTTAGCGTTTATTTCTAACTAAGCAAATGATTTTATCAACTATTTATCCTTCGCCATAAACAGCTGCCGCTCTTCTTCTGCACTAAATCTAATTGCTGATTATGGGCCAATACTTCCTCATTACTTGCATAAATCACCTTTAGAGACGTCTTAGCGCGATTCATACGCTGGATTGATATGCTATTTATCTCATGCTGTTCCTGTGCTACCATATCAAAAGGTATTAAGGTTTGACCGCCCGTCATTAACAAGAACACGTCCGCCAAAATTTTGGCGTCGTATAAGGCGCTGTGCAGCTTACGCTGACTGTTATTGATTAAGTAGCGGTCACATAAAGCGTCTAAGTTATTACGTTTACCGGGAAATATTTTTCGAGCTAATTGTAGACTGTCGGTCACCAAGCAAAAGGTATTGATTTTAGCGATGCCTCGTCCCAGCATCCCAAGTTCATAATCGATAAAGCCAATATCGAACGGTGCGTTATGAATCACTAGCTCGCTGCCTCTAATAAAGTCGAGAAATTCATCTGCCACATCTGCAAACACAGGCTTATCCGCAAGAAATTCATCGCTAATACCATGCACGTTGAATGCTTCTAAATCTATTAACCGATTTGGCTTTAGATAAATGTGAAATTGGCTACCAGTCAGCCGGCGATTAACAATCTCCACCGCACCAATTTCGATAATTCGGTGTTTTTCATAATGAATTCCTAGCCGGTTTATACCGGTAGTTTCGGTATCTAGTATAATCTGTCGCGTAATATCATTGCTCATCATGCTCGTTATGCTCGTTTCTGTCTAACTTTTATGTCAAACTAAGTATTTTACCATGGAGCTAGTTTATCATACATGCGCATAAAAGTTGAGATTTTTACCGATGGTTCGTGCTTAGGAAATCCGGGGCCTGGTGGCTATGGTGCCATACTGCGTTACAACCAGCAGGAAAAAATCTTTAGCGCAGGTTATCATCTGACCACCAACAACCGGATGGAACTGATGGCGGCTATCGTTGCGCTAGAAGTACTTAAAGATCCTTGTGAGATTGTATTGAGTACCGATAGCCAGTACATCCGTCAGGGAATCACCCAATGGATATACAATTGGAAAAAGAGCAGCTGGAAAACCGCCGAGAAAAAACCAGTTAAGAACATCGATTTATGGCAGCAGTTAGACGCTTCTATTGCGCTCCATACACTACGCTGGAATTGGGTAAAAAGCCATGATGGTCATACTGAAAACGAACGTTGCGATGAACTGGCGCGCCTCGCCGCTGGTCTTCCAGACTTGGAAGACATTGGTTATCAATCAGGTCAAGGCTTGTTTGGGCGGCAAGCAACAAGCAGATTAAAAAACAGTTAGTCGTCATTGATAACAGTTACTATTGGACGCTGCAATCCGTGCGTAGTGATCTTATTTTTAACGGTGTTAGGAGGTTTAATGGTAAGCTACGTTTACGGGCAATAATAATACTTAGACAGCCAATTGCGGGGCAATTTGGCCTCCTCAGAAGAGGCCCCCTTTGCCATCGCCAAGGCAGGGCTTGAAACTGGGTACAGTACAGTACTTCAAAGTTGAGTACTCCTAGCCAATCCAATAACCGCATTGGGGTATACATACGACTTTTATAGGGCTGTTGACGAAAAAAAAACGAAAAAAATTTTCCCAAACCAAGCAGACTAATTGGATTAAAAGTGGTAATGATAAGCCAGCCATCATCAATCAATACTCGATCTACCTCTCGTAGCAGCTGGTGAGGATCACCTATGTAAGATAAGGTGTGGGCTAGTAAGCACGCATCTGCCGATTTATTAGCGAAGGGCAATTGGTATAGATCAGCTATCACATGCAAATTTTTACCTTCTAGGCCTATATTGATCTGGTGTAAAATTGCACAGTCGCCGGTATCCAGATCTGCACTTAGTGCGCCAATTTTAAGTAAATAAAAACCGAAGAGTTTAGGCCACCATTTTTTTAAGCCCTGTTCTAATACTTGACGATAATAAGTTCCTTTAGGAATAGCGTCCCATGAAGTAGGCGATACAATAACTTTATGAAGTTGTGCTGGTTTCATCTTTTTTTCTTTTCTAAGAGCTAAAAATAAATAGATTAACGTTGACTCTTATCAGTATTCCCGCTCTTACGGATAAGTATATTTGGCGTTTATATAATAACGCTAGGCGATGTCTAGTAGACGATCCGGGTGAGGCCTCGCCGGTGTTACAAGTTTTTGACGAACGGCAACTGTTGCCTGTAGCTATCCTGTTAACTCATCATCATTACGACTATGTAAAAGGCGTCAAGGAACTACTACAGCATTATCCGCAACCGGTCTCCTGCCCAGAGGAGACTAAAGGCGCAACCACATCGTCTATGTCTGATTTTACAGCTCATTTGTGGCGACAAAATTACCGCCAGCAACGCTCATCTGTGCTGCGCATGAGTATACTTTGCTAAAGCTAGACTTGGCCACTAACTTATTACAATAAGATGGTATTATTACAGATTAATAACATAACCTTAAACAGTTACGCCTGAAAAGCTAACTTAGTCTACCGACGACTCTGCATTTAGAAAAATAAATTAATATTTTTTTACGTTGTTATGAATTTTATTTACAGAAACAAGTAGACATTGTGTTAAGACAGGGAATGGAGGAGGAGAGGAAAGGTGGCGTCCCCTAGGGGGTTCGAACCCCTGTTACTGCCGTGAAAGGGCAGTGTCCTAGGCCACTAGACGAAGGGGACATAATTATTTTTTATGTATAAAATATGTATAAAATTATTTTTTTAAATTAAAAATAATAAAATTTTAAGAATAAAATAATAAGAATAAAATAAAATGACTGAACTGAACTGGTTCAGTCAGTATTTTTAATAGTATAATGTCATTATTATACTATCGTGTAATATTATTTGTTCATGATATTATAACTTAATTAAACTAAACTGAGATCAGATGGTACTATTTATTCTATATATAGTCAAGCCTTATAAAACAGTTTATAGTTTATTGAAACTATTGTTCATATCAATGCAATTCTCAACTACTGCTCTACCTCTGTTCTATAGAGGTAGACAGACCTGTTTTTAGCGATCTTCTTCTTTGAAGAAGACTACTACAACTAACAGTCTTATTAAGACCATAAGCCTGGTAAGCGACACTGCCTACCATAAAAGCCAAAGGTATGCCCCTCATTTTAGTTAAGTGCTTTTTTTAGTGCTTTACTAGAAATAAACACAGGCACTTTGGCAGCTGAAATTTTTATTTCTTGGCCAGTTTGGGGATTGCGGCCAGTGCGTTCACTACGATAATTAATTTTAAAAGTTCCGAAACCAATCAATTGTACTGGATTATGTTCCTTAAGAGACTCGGTAATTGCTGCCAAAGTGGATTCTAGTGCCGACTTAGCTTGTATCTTAGAAATATCAGCTTTATCTGCAATAATATCAATTAGCTGAGTTTTATTCATATTATGATCCTAATAGTGTGTTAATCGATTACCAAGAATTAAGTGCGATAACTATGCTGAGTTAAAGTTATTTATTTGAAATAAACGCACCGTTAGCCAAATTTTCATGATCAGCAAATTTAGATCATATAAGGTGATTATATGAAGTTTTGCAGAAGTTAATATAGAGTTTCTTTATTAACTTAAGATCGTCTTCTTTATAGAAGGCATATTTTTTTATCGTACGTCCCATTTGATGCGACTAGTAGCACCGTATTGTTCCCTGAAAAAGAAGAAAATATACATTGAATACGGTCGTAGCGATACACAAAATAATAAGATTATTGTAGCGCAGATAATGTTGCTTATTTATTCAAAAATTGAGATCTTAGCTAAGAAAAATATGAGTAAGCTGCTCAAAACTACAACAGGCAAACATATATTCCTCTTGAATAAATTTTTATGCTATCGTGATCTATTCGGTACACAGCAAGTCTGTAACTACATTTTATAACATATTATTCTACATACGCTGAAAGATTAACTACTTTACTTTAGTCCAAAACTGTCTACAATGGTAAATAACCGCGCGATTAGCACCGCTATCTTGTAGACGAGCATAAGAATCATAAAGCTCTAATAATTAAATTTAGTTAGCCGCCACATCACATAGACAATGGTAGTTTTTGAAGATTTGAAGAGCAGAGCAACGTATCTGCTGTTGTCAATAAATAATAGCGGTTTCTATAAGTAAGTAATAATAATGAAGTTATTTTACTTTACCTTGATCGTCGACCGCAGAAGCTTTTGCAGTGATTTAATCAGCGTTACCAAGATAGTAATGCTTGATAGGTTTCAAGTTTTCGTTAAATTCATAGACGAGCGGGACGCCTGTTGGAATATTTAATTCTAAAATTTCATCTTCATCCATATTTTCTAGAAATTGCAAGATTGCGCGAATGGAATTACCGTGTGCTGCTATAATGATGCGCTCACTACACTTAATACGTGGGAGAATCTTCTCCTTCCAGTAAAACATAACGCGATCAATAGTTAATGCTAGGCTTTCAGTAGTTGGCAGTTCTTCGTTGGTTAGGTGAGCATAGCGAACGTCATGGCCAGGAAAACGCTCGTCATCTCGGCTTATAGCCGGCGGCGTAACAGCAAAACTACGTCGCCACTGTTTCACTTGCTCGTCGCCATATTTTACTGCAGTTTCAGCTTTATTTAGGCCCTGTAACGAACCGTAGTGACGCTCATTCAGACGCCAGGATTTTTCGACTGGTAGCCAGGCCTGATCCAGTTCGTCTAGTACATACCATAGGGTATGGATGGCGCGTTTTAGTACAGATGTATAAGCTAAATCAAAATTATATCCTTCAACTTTTAGTAAGTGACCCGCTTGTTTCGCTTCAATGCGTCCTTTATCAGACAGGTCAACATCGGTCCAGCCTGTAAAACGGTTTTCACTGTTCCACTGGCTTTCGCCGTGACGTATCAAAACTAGTTTAGTTACTGACATGACTTGACTCCTAAATTAATAAAGATAAAGATTTTAAGATGATAGATCTTAGAGGTACTCGTAATCACGCTACAATAAAGTTAGTAACTATAAGTCCCAAACACTAAAATATTAGCTGTATTACTACTGATAATACAGTTTAAATTAAAAAAATTACATATATCAACTAATAGTTAATGGGTTATTTTATTGTTTAATTGTACTGCTTATGCTACTGTTGTTGGCGTGATAATGCCAGGTTGACCATGAAAACGTTGATTCTTTATTTAAGTCATGACGGCCAAACCCATAAAATAGCGCGCTTTATATCAGTCTATCTTACCGATTACTGTGAATGCGATGTGGTAGACCTGCGTCTTGTTCCCAATCTTGATCTACAACGTTACCAGCGGGTGGTAATAGGCGCTGCTATCCGCTATGGCCGTTTCGCAGCAGATCTGGATCGTTTCATAGCACAGCAGCTTGATTGGCTGCACAGCATTCCCAGCGCATTTTATTCAGTTAATCTAATGGCGCGTAAACCTAATAAAAGGACGCCGGTAACCAATTCCTATACAAGAAAATTTTTGGTAAAAACACCGTGGCGACCAGATCTTTGTGAAGTTTTTGCCGGTGCCCTATGTTGCTCACGCTATTGCTGGTTTGATCGCGTCATGATTAAGTTGATCATGCGGATAACTAGTGGTGAGCTCAATCTTATAAAAGACAAAGAAATTGAATATACAGATTGGCAACAAGTTTCTGCCTTCGCCGGTAATTTAGCTAAATTAACCGCCAAACAGACGACGTTAACCCCCCCTAATTGAGTTTTTTTACCTAAAAATTATATCTAATTAATTAAAATTGCATTTATCTTAAGGGTTGTTTATATTGCCAATATATTTATTATATTACCTGAATCAGGTTACTAGGGTTAGCTAATAAATTTTAACCATAGGCGTCAATAATTAGGTAACAAGTATTGCACTAATGAAGGTGTCAATGGAAATAATAAACAACAAATTACGCCGCACCGTATTGGTAGTTATATTGTTAGAACTGTACAGCTGTGGCCTAAAAGGTCCACTCTATTTTAGAGATACAGGAAAAGCAGACAAAATTCAGGAAAAATTTCAACTGAAAACTACGCGATCCTCTACTCAGCTTAAGGTAGCAAAAGCTTCACTAACGATTAGGTAAAAAGTATCTACTCTCAGCTTAACTACTTTCTTTTTATGAACAAAAAAACTGCATTCAAATGCAACCATTACGTCAATTTAGGCTAGATATAATAGTAGAATAAATGTTATGGGTTTTCTTACTACAAAGCGTATTGTGGTAACTGGTGTCGCCAGTAACCGTTCAATTGCCTACGGTATCGCTAAGGCCATGCATCGCGAAGGTGCTCAGTTAGCTTTCACTTATCAGAACAATAAATTAAAATATCGGTTAGAAAGTTTTGCCGAGAAGTTTAATTCTAGTATCATACTACCATGCGAGGTAACAGAAGATGCCAGCATTGATACTCTGTTTACAGAGTTAGCCAAAGTTTGGCCGAAATTTGATGGTTTCGTCCACGCGATAGCTTATGCTCCCAGCGACCAACTGGATGGTGATTACGTTAATGCAGTAACTCGCGAAGGTTTTGCCATCGCACACGACATTAGCGCCTACAGCTTTGTCGCTATGGCAAAAGCTAGCCGCCCCATGCTAAATCCTAACTCCGCCCTAGTCACCTTGACCTACCTTGGTTCTGAGCGCGCAATTCCCAACTACAACGTCATGGGACTAGCTAAAGCTTCGCTGGAAGCGAACACACGCTATATGGCTAATGCCCTGGGTCCCCAGGGCGTCCGTGTTAATGCTATATCAGCAGGTCCAATACGCACCTTAGCCGCATCTAGCATAAAGAACTTTAAGAAAATGCTGTCTTATTATGAAGCTGTGACACCCCTCCCACGCTTGGTGACTATTGAGGATATCGGCAATACTGCTGCCTTCCTGTGCTCTGATTTATCGGCAGGGATTACCGGTGAGGTAGTGCATGTTGATGGTGGCTTTCATATTAGTGCCAACCTGTTGGGTCTCAATGTACAATGAGAGGTATCTTGATGACTAAGCGTGAGATGTCCGCAGCGTTAGCGTTTAACGTCAACGGCACATACTGCCTATTTAAGGCTCAACCAATAAACAATAATTATTTATTTAATACATAATTTTATTAGTATTATTATACTGTAATTCACGCAGTATATTGTCCAATGCGGCTGGCGGGTCGACCGACTGTGTGATTGGACGGCCGATCACCATATAATTAACGCCTGCCTGCTGCGCCTGCAGCGGTGTCATTACACGATGCTGATCGCCTGTATCATTACCAGTACAGCGAATTCCCGGTGTTACTAAAGTGAAAGCCGCGCCGCAGTTAGTTCTTAACTGACTTACTTCCCAAGCTGAGCATACAACACCGTCAAGACCGCATTGCTTGGCCATAACAGCTAGCCGCACAGTATAATCAAAAGCACTGCTGGCAATGCCTAGCTTACGTAAATCAGCATCGTTCATGCTGGTAAGCACCGTTACAGCGATAAGTATTGGGGCTTGTGTGCCAAATGATACCAGCGCATTGCGGGCTGCTACCATCATACGTTCACCACCGATGGCGTGGATATTTAACATCCAAACTCCCAGCTCTGCTGCTGCGCTAACCGCTTTGGCAACCGTGTGAGGGATATCATGAAATTTTAAATCTAAAAAAATATTAAATCCGCGTTTTTGCAAATCGCGCACTAGTGATGGCCCAGTATAGGTAAATATTTCTTTGCCAATTTTAAATTGGCATTGTCGGGGCGAAACTCTGTCAGCAAATGCCAGTGCCTGATGCGCATCCGCATAATCAAGGGCAACAATCACCGGTGAGCTAATTTGCTGTGCTGGCTTAGAACCATCTAAGTTGGTGGTAGGTGTCATGAATATCTCTCAGTAGAAGCCCAAGGGGCGATTAGCACGTTGCTATGATTCGCTAAAACTATAAAAACCTACCTAGGTTAAATAAATCTGGTTCAGTATGCACGAACGCTCAGTCCTGTAGGAGTAGTAGGAGATGGTCTGATTATTGTCAGATGATGGTGGATTATTGTCCGTCAAGGCCGCGTATTGGCTTTACCGAGGCCCAGGATTTACATGACGGGCAGTGCCAATAGAGGTTATAGGAGGTGAAACCGCATTTTTGGCAACGGTAGCGTGGTTTAGTATGGATCTGTTCACCAACCATATCTCGCAACGTCAGAAGGCTTTCCTTGGCACGTCCATCCTCAGCCTCGCTGAGATGGAAATCTATTAATCGGTGAAACATACGCATTGTCGGATGCTGGCGCAACTGCTGATTAATATAGCCCTGCGCTACTTCTGGCCCCTGCTCGCGTTCAATGATATCAGTTAACAATAGTTCGGCTTCTGAGCCAGTATTCTTTTCGACGCAAAGTTCAAGAAATTCCACCCAAGCAGTTGCTTGGTTAAGGGCATGATAACACAACTGTAGCATTGGCAGCGTTTCGCTGATCATTTCCTGATCTTGATCTAGGACCCGTGTTAACTCACTCACAGCACCGTTATAGTCCTGCTGATCTATAAATATCCTGGCCCGTATAATAGAT
This sequence comes from Candidatus Hoaglandella endobia, assembly GCF_900044015.1. GTDB lineage: Bacteria > Pseudomonadota > Gammaproteobacteria > Enterobacterales > Enterobacteriaceae > Hoaglandella > Hoaglandella endobia. Next base: position 23,745 of record NZ_LN999835.1, read on the forward strand.
ACACGGGCGCTGTTTTTATCTGCTGTAGCGCCTTTTTTCAACAGTAGAATAGCTCGGTCAATATCTTCTCTGTCTATGGCCTGCAGAGCAAGCTCACAATAAAAATGGGCAATTTCTACCCTACGTTGCTCTTTACCAAGCTTAACCAGCTTTTCTGCTACATCAATTGCTTTCGACCATTCGCTAGTAGCTTGATAGATTTGCAATAACAGGCTAAGTGCCCCGACACGAAAATCTTTTTCGTTTACTAGTTGGCTAAACATATCTTCCGCACGATCATAAAATCCGGCTACCATATAGTCTTTGCCGAGCTGCTGAATCGCTAATAATCGTTGCTCAAATGTCAACGATATGCTGTCCATAAAAGCCCTGTGGATACGGATAGCGCGATCAACTTCACCACAAGAACGGAACAAATTTCCAAGCGTTAAATGTGCCTCTACAGCGTTGCTATGCTCTTTAAGCATATTTAGGGATAGATCAACTGCATTATCTTGCTGGTTTGAAAGTAAACAGCTAATCCCAGCAAAACAATTAGCTTCTTGTTGCTGTTTATCCTGCTGTGCGCTCTTGCGCCCCATATACCAGCTAGAGGCGGCAGCTACGGGCAATAATAGAAACAGCAGTGCTAACATAATCCGTTATTCCTTCGAGGCAAACAGACTTTTGTTGACGGATGGATATGGAGGTAGCTTTTTACTACGTTGCTAGCTTTTCCTCCAGACTTTCCAACTTGCGCTTAGTTCGAATCAGCGCCAAGCGCGTACGTAGCCAAAAAAGCATGCAGAGGATCCAGACGATATAAAAAAGTTGATACCTTAATTGCCCCTGAGCTAGTAAAAAGGTAATCTAATCGTTAGATGCGCCTATCTTAACATGATTTACGGCAAGTAGCATTCTGAAACTATTCAGAATATAAATAACTATTCAGATGATTAGCGTTCCATTTGTTATAATTAAGTAACGACTAAGTAACTACTATTTTAGTTACCAGGTTTCAGTATAGGTCTTATCAGTATAGTTATTACTGGCGCACTTCTACGCAAAATTTCTTCCTCCTACTTTAGGTAATTGGCAGTTTGTGCCGCTGTCTTAACGGCGGTTGCAGATACCGTGCACCTTCTCAGGTTTCAGTGTTCCTATCCAGCACTGTATCAGCCAACATGCTAGTGTAATAATGAACCAACTGACTACTACACTCATCATCACATCCTGCGGCCAATGCAGGCCCATCCATATACGACTGATCATCACGCCGCTAGCCCAAACTAACAGTACTAGTATAGTAACTACATGCCTAGTTGGCCACAGTAATCCTACAGAAAATAGTGCCCAACTAGCGGCAAAAATGGTATGGCCAGAAGGAAAAGAAAAGCCTGTTTCATGCCGCCAGTGGTGCTGTAACCATGTCGGTATCGTTTTTTCACTCTGCAGCTCGTGCGCTACCGCTTCGCTACGCTCTTTGTGCGTCATTGCATAAAAAGCCTGATCATCAATGGAGTAGTGCTTATCGAGCCAAACGACAAAAGGTCTTGGCGTCTGCACCCTATCTTTGATAAAAGACTTCATTCCCTGACCGACGAGCAGCGTGGTAGCTAAGATTACTACCAGCGCTAGTGCTGGTTTTAGCCTATAGGGTAGGCACCAGAAAAACCAGCTAATTAGTAAGATACTGGTTAATATCCCCCAGGGGGACGTGACGGTTTGTGTCAACCAATACAGACCTATTAGCCAACGATAATCACTTCCAGACTGCCATTGCCAGCCGCTGACCCACAGTAACAACGGTAAAATTATCAGAAGCAGCGCTCCGATCCCTGTGCGTTTTGCAATTAAAAACATCGAGTTTTTTCCTTTAATTAGAGCCTACCAAGTTTAGAATCTGCATAAAATCAACTATCCAAACATTAACTTTGCTGTCTTGATTCAGCTGTACTTGCTAGCCTAATACACCAAAACCATTAACTCTGCTTGAGAATAAGATATTATTTTTCTGTATCAATAAGCGTAAAAGTAAGAATTTTGTTGCCTATATCCCCCAAAATGGGTAGCAGAAGAAAAGATATACGTAGTCAGTACGGCACGGTTAAAAGCGTTATCAAGCGAGCGTCCAGTGACGATTAGATTGTTTTGTAGGTAACTTAGGCAGACAGAGCTTCTTCGATAGCGAAGCTGTAACAGCTATAAGAAGGTGGTCAGACGATAGTAAGGTGCCCATCTAGGCAGCATTACTAACCCTTAATATAATCTTCTGTGTTTACTGCTTCTTCATATTATGAATTACTACTATAAACCTAATGTAGGGAACAACGTCATAAAACGAAAGCGTTATTTATATTAGTTATTTTTTAACTAACAAAATGCTGTTTAATAAAATACTTAATATCTTTTCGTTACTAATTAAAACATAAGATTAGCCTAGTTAACGTTCACATTATTATTTCTTGCTCAACTGCCATTGGCCATCGAGATAAAACAAGGTCCAGCCGGTGGCCTTACCATTCTTTTCAGATGCAATGTATTGTTGCTTAGTTTTGCGGCTAAAGCGCACCAGGGTACTATTACCTGCCTCGTCCTGGGCAGGTGCATCGGCTAGATAGTGCAGCTTCTCCGGCAAGCGTTCGCGGAACCTGGCTAGTTCTGCGACCAGTGGTGCACGGGTTTCACGAGATTTAGGAAAGGTATTGGCGGCTAGAAATACTCCCGACGCGCCGTTACGTAGTACAAAATAAGCGTCTGATCTCTCGCAGTGAAGCTCGGGCAGCGGTACCGGGTCTTCTTTTGGCGGCGCTACATCGCCGTGGCGTAAGATCTTGCGGGTATTATTACATACTTCATTGGTACAGGCCATATATTTACCGAAACGCCCCAGTTTTAGATGCATATCTGATCCGCATTTTTCACATTCTACAATCGTTCCGTCGTAGCCTTTAATACAAAATTGACCCTGCTCGATTTCATAGCCTTCGCACAACGGATTATTCCCGCAAACGTACAGTTTGCTCTGGCTATCAACAATAAGATAACTGTCCATTGCCGTGTGGCACTTAGCGCAGCGGCGGCGAGCGCGTAGTGCATTAGTTTCAGCATCATCTCCATCAAGCAGGTTGATTGTTTCTACTTCCGGAATCAAGTTAATAGAATTTTTACAACGCTCTTTAGGCGGTAAAATATAGCCGGAACATCCTAAAAATACCCCGGTGCTAGCTGTACGAATCCCCATTTTCCGGCTACAGACCGGACAATCGATGCGGATCATTACCATCTTATTATTCCCCATACCTCCATCTTGAGGATCCTTTTTAGCTTTTTCTAACTGTTGGCTGAATTTTTCAAAGAAGGTATCTAATACACTTTTCCATTCTTGCTCACTAGCAGCAACTTGATCAAGCTTATCTTCCATTTTTGCAGTAAAATCATAATTCATCAGCTCGTGGAAATTCTCCTCCAAGCAATCTGTTACAATCTCACCCATTTTATCGGCATAAAAACGGCAGTTCTCCACGTGAACATAGCCGCGATCCTGAATATTAGAAATTATCGATACATAGGTCGATGGCCGCCCTATTTTGCGTTTCTCTAGCTCTTTGACCAAGGAAGACTCACTATAGCGTGCTAGCGGTTTAGTAAAATGCTGACTAGGAAGCAATTTTTCTAATATAAGCGTCTGGCCTATCTTAATTGCTGGCAAAATACGGTCTTCTACTTTATGCAGCGCAGGCATAATTATGGTCCAGCCATCAAAACGCAAGGCCCTACAGCGAGTACGCAACTGAAATTCTCCGGCGGTAACGCTCAGTGTGGTGTCGTCATAGCGTGCTGGAGTCATTTGACACGCTATAAATTGGCGCCATATTAAATGGTAAATTTTTTGCGCTTCAGGCCTTGTATCATTTAACTGTTCTGCTAGAACATGAACATCGGAGGGACGGATAGCCTCATGAGCTTCCTGAGTATTATCTTTACTGACGTACTTGTTGGCTTGTTTAGGTAGATATTTATTACCAAAAGTATCGATTATATAGCATCGAACCATATTAAGCGCATCTTGACTTAGATTAGTTGAATTAGTACGCATATAGGTGATATGGCCCATCTCGTACAAACTTTGTGCCAGTATCATAGTTTTTTTTATGTCATAACCCAAGTAGTTACTGGCCGCCTGCTGTAGCGTTGCAGTAGTAAAAGGAGCACTAGGTTTACTGCTGATTGGCTTCTTTTCGTTATTGCTGACCACGAAATTTGCCTTTTCTAGCAACGATATCGCCGCCTGGATTTGCTGCTGATGAACGGGCTGAAACAGTTTTCCCTTCTGATGAGTTACCTGCATCGCTAACGTCGAAGCGTGCGAAGTAATTAAATTAGCATGCAGTTTCCAATACTCCTTAGGTATGAACGCCTTGATTTCCCGCTCACGCTCCACCACTAACCGTACCGCCACCGATTGTACTCTACCAGCCGATAAACCGCGGGCTATTTTTTCCCATAATAATGGAGATACCATATAACCTACCAAACGGTCCATAAACCTTCTCGTCTGCTGGGCATGAACCCGATTAATATTCAATTCGCCTGGTTTGTCAAAAGCTTGTATAATCGCATTGCGGGTAATTTCATTAAATACTACTCGGCTAAAACGTTTATTATTACCGCCGATCACTTCGCGTAGATGCCAAGCTATTGCTTCACCTTCACGATCAAAGTCGGTAGCAAGATAAATATGGCTGGCTTTTTCTGCCAGCGCTTTTAACTCGGTTACCACTTTCTCCTTACCGGGCAGGATTTGATACTGCGCTTTCCAGCCATGATAAGGGTCAATGCCCATACTGTTGACTAGCGCACTTTGCGGATCTGCTTTATTTTTTTTCTTTTTATTTGCTTCAATGTTCTTTTGGCTAGCTGAACCGCTAGTCGGTAAATCGCGTATGTGACCGATACTAGACTTAACTACGTAGTCATTTCCTAAATATTTATTAATCGTTTTGGCTTTGGCCGGCGATTCAACGATAACGAGAACTTTACCCATTTTTATTTTTACCTAAGTCAGGTCTTTACAAGAAGAAGTTTTTTACGCTAACTTTTTGAGTTCACCATACTTTCAACATGGTGACAGTGTTTAAAAATACCATCTATTTTTGTTACCTTAAATTAAGGTATGCGCATTAGCATTCCTAAATACTATTTTTAAATTTTAAGCTAAGTACTTTTATGATAGGTATCATGGAATTTAGGAAAAAATCGGTTTAACTAAAAATACAACTTAGTCTTCTAATAAACAGAAGATACCTGAACAAAGATCTGCCAGAGATATTACGCTACAAAGTAATTAATATACCATATATAATAACCTTGTTAAAAACTCCCCTATAAAAAGGTTATTATCATTGTGACTGCTACAATGAATGATATCGCAATCTCTCTTCTAGAGAGGCATACTGATCATCCTGTGGTTTCGCTTGTTTTTTATCTTACTGCGTTCGTGCTCTACCTGGTGGTAGTTTAGTGACCGATAATTCAGGTAGAAGATGTACCTTGTGCCGGAGATAATTGATGTAATCAAGCGGCAGCTCTGTCCAGCTACCGCGCGGTAGCCATGTGGGCAGTACTATGTCGCCATAACGCACACGAATAAGTCGGCTGACCCGTATTCTGACCGCTTCCCATAGGCGCCTAACTTCTCGATTACGCCCTTCAGTTAGCGTAACGTTATACCACTGATTAAGCCTTTTGCCGCCTTTAAAAATTAGCCGGCGAAAAGCTGCCGGCCCGTCTTTAAGCTGTACGCCACAAGTAAGCTGGTGCAGCTTGTATGCGTCAACTTTACCAAATATACGCACGGCGTATTCGCGTTCAATTTTGCAGCTTGGATGCATCATACGATTAGCTAATTCACCGTCAGTAGTGAATAGCAATAGACCTGAAGTATTCATATCTAGTCGACCTACGACAACCCAGCGAGCATGGTTTAAACGCGGCAGACGATCGAATACCGTGGGACGACCATCGGGGTCGCGGCGAGTGCATAGCTCACCTTCAGGCTTGTAATAAACTAGTACGCGGCACAGCACATCAGCTACTGGTTTAATAGAAATTAGGCGGCTATCAACCCGGATCTGGGGCATGATGTTAACATCAATACGGTCGCCCAGCAGGGCAATTTTTCCATCTACGCTTACGCGCCCTTGTGCAATAAGCATTTCGATATCGCGCCGGGACTGTTGCCCGGCGCGTGCCAGGACTTTTTGCAGCTTTTCGCTCATGGCATAATCTCATCATCTCATATATCGCTCTTACAGAGCACATAATTATATTACATAAGTTATATAATTATATAACATCAAGGTTACATAATAATATGTAACTTAATCTTAGCTAGAATTACTTAAAGAAAGTTAAGGAGCTGTCCCTAGCTAACTCTGTACACCTACCCAGGTTTACAACCAAAATTTCGTGCATAACTATGATGCCATACATACCCTGCGGTTTATTATAATGTTATTTACGGTTAGATTATTAGATTAATAATCTAATAATTATCAATATCCTTAATTATCAATATCCTTATCCTTATCCTTAGTTAGTTAATATAATATAGCCAACAGATCATTTTTTTGATGATTAGTGCGGCTTAGATAACATATTGTTTAACATTATACATATATTATAAAATATAATAGCATTTGACGGTACACATAATCCAATACCCAGCTTATTAGCTGACATCATACTTATTTAGTAACATTAAGAATAAAAGTTTTATTAATAGATATTGTTTTCTGCAAGTTAAAGAACTGGTTATCTACCAGCACATAATATTTTCATAATTATGAACAGCAATCGCTGTACACTAAGATAAAATTATTTCTACTAGCTATTAGATTTAATTTTTATTCATGAACCAGTTTAGTCAAACTATATAATAGGTAATCATATTTATAATAGTTAATACTATGAAATTAGATAAAATTTAGCGATCTAGCGCCACGCTAATAATGCTAATTAAAATAAGAATGCTTTGCTGGTGGCGAAGCTCCTTTTAATTTGTATAGAGGGATGGTATCATCCATTACGCTCATCAGACCGAGCAAGATCCAAAACAGCCCGCTGTGTTAGCGGGCTATTTTATGGGCGATAACCAGGAACATAAATCATGCAAAGCAGCAAGTACCAAATTGAATTACTTCACGCTCGGGCGCGCTACCGCACCGATCCTACGGCAATGTTCAATCAATTATGCGGCGCGCGTCCCGCAACGCTATTGCTAGAATCGTCTGAAATCGATAAAAAGCATGATTTAGAAAGCATGATGATAGTAGATAGTGCACTGCGGATAACCGCTCTTGGACAAATTGTTACGCTGCGGGCTCTAAGCGCTAATGGCGCCGCTTTATTGCCACTACTAGATGCAGCCTTGCCTGCGAAGGTAAGAGTAAACGCGCATCCTAATAGCCGCGAATTAAATTTTCCGCTAACAGTACAAGTCGTAGATGAGGACACTCGTCTGCGATCTCTATCTGTATTTGACTGCCTACGCCTACTGTTAAATCTGGTCGGTCAACCGGCCGATGCGCCGAAAGCGATGTTTGTTGGTGGGCTTTTTTCCTACGATCTGGTCGCTGGGTTCGAAACGCTGCCGACATTAGCTACTGGACAGAGATGTCCTGATTATTGTTTTTATTTGGCTGAAACATTACTTATACTTGACCACCAACAGCAAACCTGCGATCTACAGTGTAGTCTTTTTAGTCATAGCCAGTCAGAAAAACAGAGACTGCAGCACCGTCTAAAACAATTACAGCTTCAACTAAGCCAGTTGCCTGGCCCAATACCGCACCAAATTATCGACAATATGGTACTATCGTGCAATCAGAGTGACGCCGAATATTGCCGGATAGTGCTCAGGATGCAACAAGCAATACATGCAGGTGATATCTTTCAGGTTGTGCCGTCCCGTCGCTTTTTTTTACCCTGCCGCTCGTCGCTTGCAGCCTATCACCAGCTAAAGAAAAGCAATCCTAGTCCTTACATGTTTTTTATGCAGGATGAAGATTTTACACTGTTCGGTGCGTCACCAGAAAGTGCACTAAAATATGATCCTGTTACCGGTCAGATAGAGATTTACCCTATAGCCGGCACCCGGCCCCGCGGCCGGAGTGCTGAAGGTTCGCTAGATGTAGATCTCGATAGTCGCATTGAATTAGAAATGCGCGCTGATCACAAAGAGCTGGCCGAGCATCTGATGCTCGTTGATTTGGCGCGTAATGATCTGGCAAGAATTTGTGAACCAGGTACGCGTTATGTAGCCGATTTAACCAAAGTTGATCGTTACTCTTTCGTCATGCATTTAGTATCTCGGGTAGTAGGTAAGTTGCGTGGTGATCTCGACGTGCTGCATGCTTACCGCGCTTGTATGAATATGGGAACGCTCAGCGGCGCGCCGAAAGTGCGGGCAATGCAGCTTATTGCCGAGGCAGAAGGCGAACGACGCGGTAGTTACGGTGGCGCTATAGGCTACTTTACCGCTGCCGGCGCCTTTGATACCTGCATCGTCATTCGTTCTGCCTACGTTGAAAATGGTATTGCTACAGTGCAGGCCGGGGCCGGTATCGTTTTGGACTCCATCCCGCAGGCTGAAGCCGATGAAAGCCGTAACAAAGCGCGTGCCGTGTTGCATGCCATTGCAACTGCTCATGCCACAAAGGAATTATTTTAATGGCTAATATCTTATTACTTGATAATATCGATTCTTTTACTTATAATTTGGTTGATCAGTTACGTGTTAATAATCATTGTGTTGTGATATACCGTAACCAGATACCGGCTACAGTTATCATAGAGGCGCTACATCAACAGGAAAATCCTGTCCTGATACTTTCACCTGGACCAGGTACGCCAGCTAACGCTGGCTGCATGCCCGAACTGCTAAATAAGCTGCGTGGAAAGATACCGATTATCGGAATCTGTCTTGGACATCAGGCGATTGTAGAAGCTTACGGGGGGCACGTGGTTCAAGCAGGTGAAATTTTGCACGGCAAGGCTTCGCCTATCTGCCACGACAATAAAGCGATGTTTACCGGCATGCCCAATCAGCTTATGGTGGCTCGTTATCACTCCCTAGTCGGCAACCAGATACCAGATACTTTGACGGTTAATGCCCGTTACAACGATATAGTTATGGCAGTACGCCATGATGCAGATAGAATTTGCGGCTTTCAATTTCATCCTGAATCAATTTTAACTACCCAAGGGGCGCGTTTATTAGAGAACACTCTTGCTTGGACGCTGGCGTAAATACAAGAAATTTTCTATCTGCAGGCTATACTATACTTAAGATATTTTTATCAGTTATCAGAAAATATAACAATAATTGTGCACTGCGATAATTCTGCCAACATAGGTGGCAGAGGCTATAGTTTGGAATATTTGGCACTACCTGACATAAATCACTCAAGCCTCAAGCAGGTAAGGGATGAAGATAACCAGCAGAAAAAGTGCTATTTTAGCACGATGGTTAAAACTTATTATGTTTATTTATGTATAAAGGCCTACAAACAAGTGAAATCTTTGTACTTAGTCTCTGCTTAATTAAGCCTGAGCTATTGGTTCCACAGGTGCTAGTGCCTACCCGAACACTGGCAGTACAGGTTAACGAAGCATTTGACTATTTCGCTAAGTATATAAAAGGCATCAATATAGTTAGTGTTACTGTACGGCGGTCAACGTTACGAAGACTGTACTGACAGCAAAAACTATGTTAGAGAACCATAGAAAAATAGAAACTAGAGAAATCTGCAGCAAGCGCGCCCTCATTGGGCACTTAATGGCGCAAATAGCAAGAGGATAAAAATATATATATGCAGGACACGGTATTAACAAACATCCTTGCAGATAAAATCGAATGGATTACCGATCACAAACAGCGACAACCACTAGAAAGCTTTTGTCAGCATGTTCAACTGAGCACGCGTAGCTTTTACCAAGCTCTTACTGGTGGTACCAGAACAAAATTTATTCTAGAATGTAAAAAAGCTTCCCCATCTAAAGGAATTATCCGAACGGATTTTAATCCGCTCAACATCGCGAGCATTTATCGAAATTACGCCTCTGTTATTTCAGTATTAACCGACGAGAAATATTTCCAAGGCAGTTTCGATTTTATGCTTAAGGTTAGTCAAACGATGAACCAACCTGTCTTATGCAAAGACTTTATTGTTGATCCCTGGCAGATTTATTTAGCACGGTTACATCAAGCTGATGCGATCCTGCTGATGTTATCCGTGCTGGATGATGATAGCTACCGCTTGCTGGCTGCAGTAGCTCACAGTTTACAGATGGGCGTGCTGACTGAGGTAATCAGCGAGGAAGAATGCGCACGCGCGCTAGCACTTGAGGCTAAAGTAGTAGGCATTAATAATCGTGATTTACGAGATTTATCTATTGATTTAAATCGTACCCGCATGCTTGCCCCTCGGTTCCCAGCAGGGGTCACGCTCATTAGCGAGTCAGGCATCAAATCTTATCGTCAAATAAGCGAACTTAGCCACTATGCCAACGGGTTTTTGATAGGCAGTGCGCTAATGGCAGAAACTGACCTCAATCTGGCTATACGACGCATGTTGTTGGGCGAAAATAAGGTTTGTGGCATCACACGTGCTGCTGACGCCCAGGCAGCCTTTGAGGTCGGCGCACTATACGGCGGGCTAGTTTTCGTTGCTAGCTCCCCACGTCAAGTAGATGTTGCGCTGGCTAATGCTGTAATAGCTAGTACTGCGCTGCGCTATGTTGGGGTTTTTCGCGATGCTCCAGTAAGAGAAGTCAGCGAGACCGCGGCCGCGCTATCATTAGCGGCAGTGCAACTGCACGGTAATGAAGATCAAGCTTATATCGATGCTCTGCGCCTCGCTCTATTGCCTGACTGCAATATCTGGAAATCACTAGATATGCGTCAAAAACTACCGGAGCACAATCTAAACCAGGTTGATCGATATGTGCTGGATAATGGTGGCGGCAGCAGTAAGCCATTTAACTGGTCGCTGCTTAAAAGAGTAGCATTAGATAATGTCATGCTAGCCGGGGGACTGTCGGTAACCAATTGCTTGGCTGCCTCCCGTCTCGGCTGCTCTGGACTTGATTTTAATTCCGGCGTTGAGAGCGAGCCGGGCATTAAAGATCATCATAAATTAGCAACGGTATTCCAGACGCTTCGCGCTTTCTGACCGCTACGTCAAAACCTTAAGATATGACTATGACAATGTATAGAGGATATACGTATGAAACGACTTAATCCCTATTTCGGCGAGTTTGGCGGGATGTACGTACCGCAAATTCTAATGCCCGCACTTATCCAGCTTGAAGACGCTTTCGTCATATCCCAAAATGATCCTGTCTTCCAAACAGAATTGAGCAGTTTATTGACTAACTATGCTGGCCGGCCCACTCCGCTGACACTGTGCCGCAATCTTGTTGCTGGTACCCGTACCAAACTATATTTAAAGCGTGAAGATCTCCTGCACGGAGGAGCCCATAAAACAAACCAGGTGCTAGGTCAGGCCCTATTAGCAAAGCGTATGGGCAAAACCGATATTCTCGCAGAAACGGGCGCCGGCCAGCACGGCGTTGCTTCTGCACTGGCCTCTGCCCTGCTAGGGCTGAATTGCCGAATTTATATGGGTGCTAAAGATATCGAACGTCAGTCTCTGAACGTCTTTCGCATGCAGTTGATGGGCGCCAAAGTAATCCCTGTGCACAGCGGCTCCGCCACTCTTAAAGACGCCTGTAACGAAGCGTTGCGCGACTGGTCTAGTAGCTATGAAAGCGCCCATTATATGCTTGGCACCGCTGCTGGCCCACATCCTTTCCCTACTATAGTGCGAGAATTTCAGCGCATGATAGGTGAGGAAACTCGCGTACAGATAAAGGAACATGAGCAATGTCTCCCGGACGCGGTGATAGCCTGCGTTGGCGGCGGCTCTAATGCTATCGGCATGTTCGCCGATTTTATTGACGAGCCGACCGTTCGTTTAATCGGAGTTGAACCTGGCGGTTTGGGCATTGAGACGGGCCAACACGGCGCGTCACTAAAACACGGCCGCTTAGGCATCTATTTTGGCATGAAATCACCAATGCTACAGTCAGCAGAAGGGCAAATTGAGGAGTCCTATTCTATTTCTGCTGGGCTAGATTTTCCCTCAGTTGGCCCGCAACATGCCTATCTTAATAGCATAGGCCGTGCTGAATATGTATCGGTGACCGATGAAGAAGCTATTGAGGCTTTCAAGAGTCTCTCTCTCTACGAGGGCATTATCCCTGCGTTAGAATCATCACATGCGCTGGCCCACGCCATTAAGCTTATCAAAGCGCAGCCGGATAAAGAACAAATTCTGATTGTAAACTTGTCCGGCCGCGGCGATAAAGATATTTTTACTGTTCATGATATTCTGAAGGCGCGAGGAGAAATTTAATGGAACGCTATCAGCAACTATTCAGTCAATTGGCCACCCGTAACGAAGGCGCTTTCGTGCCGTTTGTCACGCTAGGAGATCCGCAACCTACATTGTCTCTACAAATCATCGATACTTTAATTGATGCAGGAGCCGATGCGCTGGAGTTGGGTATTCCATTTTCTGATCCTCTGGCGGACGGTCCAACCATTCAGACTGCCACGCTACGGGCATTTGCTGCAGGCATAACATTGGAATACTGCTTTGAAATGTTAGCGTCTATTCGTCAAAAACACCCAGAGATCCCTATTGGATTGCTGATATATGCCAATCTAGTCTTTAATAACAGTATCGATGCTTTTTATGCCCATTGCGCCGCAATAGGTGTTGACTCAGTACTGGTGGCTGACGTTCCAATACAGGAAAGTCAGCCGTTTCACAGCGCTGCAATGCGCCATGGCGTAGCGCCCATCTTCATTTGTCCGCCCAACGCTGATAATGATCTGCTGCGTAAAATAGCCTCTTATGGTCGTGCTTATACCTATTTGCTTTCACGCGCCGGTGTCACCGGTAGTGAACAACCTTGTAACACTCCGTTAACTCATCTAGTGAAAGCACTTAAGAAATACCACGCTGCTCCTGCGCTACAGGGCTTTGGCATTACCGAACCATCCCAGGTGCGCGCTGCACTCAAGGGGGGGGCGGCGGGGGCTATCTCAGGCTCTGCTCTTGTGCGCCTCATCGAGGCGCACGCAGATCAACCAACTATGCTGTTAGAAACATTATCGCAATTTGTGCGTAATATGAAAGTTGCCACGTATAATCTACTTCCATGAATATAAGAGAATATATTACGGTACGGTTAAGTTATATTATTCATTTTAAAAATGTCTAATATTGCCGCGATGATAAAATAAGCGGTTTTATCAGCTAGGTTATCGCTTATTTACCAAAATTTAGCATTAAATTTAGCATTTTCTTTTTCTTCTTTGCTATAGGACTTAATTTTACGTTCTGCCTTTTATTAAGTTTGCTAGATTAATTAGCTATTATTAAAATAATTTTTATCAATTAGTTATTTTGTTATTAAGTTAACTGAATTATTTTCAATATCTGTAGTTTTACGTAAGAAGCTAAGAAGCTAATTCTAGCTCTTTATATTTTATACTAAATTTTATTTAGTAGAATGTAGAATATAGTCAATTTACTGGCTGATGAATAACTAATAAATTTTTATTTAAGAAAATAATCTGGCAGTCTGATAAAAGATTTTGTTAAAAATAAGGAGCACCCATGCCAATTATGGCGAGTAACCTTTATCGCGATATGCTAAATTTTTTCCGTAACCAATTCTCAAGCATTATATTACTGGCATTGCTAACGGCGATCATAAGCGTCATTGTTGATCAGATGTTGTCTCCTTGCAGCGAGCAGCTCATGACACTGAGCAACCGTAATATAGACGATTCTGCCGGGATGAGCCTGCAGCCGTTAGTGCAGCAAATATCGGTTGAGCAGCAATGGGTCTTAATAAAAGTTTCCGCCGCCAGAACTTTTGCCCGCTTGGTCAGTCATGTTATGTTAGCCGGAGGTTTACTTACTATGATTCACCTAGTGACCAATCATAAGCCCGTCAGCGTGCTGCGGGCCATAGGTCAGTCTCTGCCTATCCTGCCCCGCCTGCTGCTACTTATGTTTTTAGCTACGCTGCTAGTACAACTAGGGCTGCTTATCATAGTGCCTGGTATTATGCTAGCTATTGCCTTCAGCTTGGCACCTATCATAGCCACTAGTCATAATATTGACGCCATTAAATCAATGCGTATTAGTGCTAGCCTAGCGTTCGCTAATTTTTGGCTACTGGCACCGGCAGTATTTTTATGGTTAATAATACAAGCCTCGTTATTGTTACTGGCAACGCCATTTACGATGGTATCTTCTCTGGTAGCTACGTTGCTCTTAAATATTTTCAGTAATCTTATTTCTTCTTTGTTGCTAATTTACCTTTATCGTCTATACATGCTATTACGACAGCTTTAACATCTTCTCTTCATAAGAGAGAATTCATCCTTGTATTGTACTCTGATTTTATTTTGTGTATTTGCTTTCGCAAGGCGCGTAGAACTATTAAGTTATCTTAAGATAAAGATTGTTAATTGATAATGTGGTAATTAACATAAAAATATTACGCTAACTTGACCATCGATTATCGATTTTTCTAACTGGCAACGATTAACCGATTCTATTCTTGGGCGGACTAAGATGACGTGTTTTAGTGTTACCCCTTTAAGATTCAAGAATAAGCAATTACGGTGTGAGCTCCTCCTTTAGGAGAGCAGCAGGTTGTAACATTAGCGATTACGCACCTGGATTGGTTCATTACTATTATAGTAGTAATTTTATCTTGCTATATGTTATCTCTGCTGAAGACGGAGCATCTGTTTCGTAAATTATAATCGCTTCATATGATACTGCATTACGGTTTAGCTATTATCCAGCTAGTAAAAAATTTACTGGTAGTTTTGTTTTCCGTGGCCGCAGGCATCAACACCACTACCACTAATATTAGTAATGTGACTTAATATTGTTTTTCACATAGCTGAAAACAGCTACTTATGTAAGCTAGAGATTACTTAACAGCGTTAGACGGCGGATAATAGGTACAGGATATGACGTGATTGCAATTCCAACTACTAACTACGTCTACGCTGTAGCTGACGTTGTATAAGCCAGCGATTTCGGCCGACAGGAAAATTGTTTTCTCTTTGCGTCCGTTCACTTAAGCAAACGCTTTGCGAATAGCATTCGCACTACTTTTCACTACTATGACAACGCTTTATACCGTAATAAACTGGCTGTTGCTGTTCGGCTATTGGTTGTTGATCGCAGGCGTCACACTGCGAGTAATAATGAAACGTCGTGCGGTGCCTTCCGCTATGGCGTGGCTTTTGGTTATTTACATCCTTCCTCTGGTTGGGATCATTACCTATCTTTTATTTGGCGAATTAAATCTCGGTAAGCTACGCGCTGAACGCAGCAAGGCTCTGTGGCCCTCTACTGCCAGATGGATAGAAGATTTTAAAGGATATCGGAAGATCTTCGCTAATAAAAATAGCGAGGTATCCCATCAACTATTTCAATTATGCGAGCATCGTCAGGGTATGGGTGGGCTTAAGGGTAATCAAATGCAATTGCTGACCAGCAGTGATGATGCGCTGCAAGCGCTGATTCGCGATATCGGTTTGGCGCAAAACCACATTGAGATAGTTTTTTATATTTGGCAGGCTGGCGGTTTAGTTGACCAGGTGGTTGCAGCATTGATGGCTGCGGCGCAGCGCGGCGTCCGCTGCCGTTTGATGCTAGATTCAGCTGGTAGCGTCGATTTTTTCCGCTCCCCCTATCCTACCCTGATGCGTGCCGCCGGCGTGCATATAGTAGAGGCTTTGCACGTCAGTATCTTACGCGTTTTTCTGCGAAGGATGGATTTACGCCAGCACCGAAAGATGGTGTTAATTGATAATTATATTGCCTATACTGGCAGCATGAATATGGTAGATCCACGCTTTTTTAAAAAAGATGCTGGCGTCGGTCAGTGGATTGATATTATCGCACGTATGGAAGGGCCGATAGCCACCGCCATGGGTATTATTTTTTCCTGTGATTGGGAAATTGAAACCGGTGAGCGTATATTACCTCCCCCTCCTGACGTGAATATTATGCAGGTTGAGCAGTCTAACTGTCATACTATTCAGGTCATTGCATCTGGGCCTGGTTTTCCTGAAGGTGTTATTCATCAAGTGCTGCTCACTTCAATTTATGCGGCGCGTGAACAGTTGGTTATGACCACACCATATTTAGTGCCCAGCGACGATCTGCTTCATGCAATCTGCACTGCAGCGCAGCGCGGTGTAGAGGTGCATATAATCGTTCCGCGCCATAATGATTCCATGTTGGTGAGCTGGGCCAGTAGGGCATTTTTTGCCGAGCTGCTAGAAGCTGGTGTAATCATTCACCAGTTTGAAGGCGGTTTGCTGCATACCAAAAGTGTCTTGGTAGATAGTCAATTAAGCCTGGTTGGTACCGTAAATTTGGATATGCGCAGTTTGTGGCTAAACTTTGAGCTTACATTAGTTATTGACGACAATAATTTCGGCAGTGATTTAGCACGCGTGCAGAAAGACTATATCGCCCACTCGCGCTTTATCGAGGCTCAATCGTGGTCAAAACGGCCCTACTGGCAGCGTATCGTCGAGCGGCTATTCTACTTTTTCAGTCCATTACTGTAAGATGACAGGCTCGCACGTCTACAATATTTTCTCTAGCTAGCGCAATCTAATCTCGATTAGGAGCTATCGGCATAGGAACACATGTATGTAGTTGCATGATATTGTTATCGCCATTACTTGCTTAACTAAGATATAAATATCTTATCTTATATACTATTGTCGCAAATAAATCAGTTGATTGTTTAATACTTAAACTGGTTTACAACCGAAGATTAAAAACTAATATGAGCAACTGACTAGCCACAACGTGAAATAAACAGCCTACATTGAGACCAACGTGCACATTACTAGTAGTGGTCAATGACCTTTACCACCATTACACTTAGAATAATCAACTATACAGCCGCTCACGAATATAAATATTACTTAATATGTAGCATAAAATATAAAATAACTAATATTATGCTAATAAAAATTAGCATATTCTATATATAATAGTTAATTTCTATTTTTCTCTTACAGAGAGATAATTTATTAATTCAATCCCCAACCGGCACAATGATATAAACCTTGTTACAGTAAACTGGGTCATGCATTATACACTATGTCCTTAATAAGTGGTGCTGAGAACATAGAATCTGATAAATTAATTTTAATTTGTCTGACGCAGACTCTATATTAATAGTTGTTTAGTAAAAGTATAAAATTATTTATAATGGTTAATTTTTAATTTTAAAATTAAGGTATTGCAGAAAAGAAACTAGCACTCTATTATGGACATAATAATGCTATATAATGCTATCTTTTATAATAAAGAGATTAAATCAATGAGCGAAACACTAAAAAATTTTAATAACATCCGTACTCTGCGCGCACAGGCCAAAGAATGCACTTTAGAAACTCTGGAAGAAATGCTCGAGAAACTGGAGGTTGTTGTCAACGAACGACGTGAGGAAGACAATCAAGCACAGGCTGAAATTGAAGAGCGCACGCGCAAATTACAGCAATACCGTGAAATGTTGATTGCTGACGGCATCGACCCCAATGAATTGCTACAATCTATGAGCGCTTCTAATAAATCGTCAATTAAAACTAAGCGGGCTGTTCGTCCAGCAAAATACCAATATACTGACGCAGATGGCGACGTAAAAACCTGGACTGGCCAGGGCCGTACTCCGGCGGTAATCAAAAAAGCAATTGAAGAAGAAGGAAAAGCACTAGCAGATTTTTTGTTGTAATCAATCGCTGAGCTTATTAACTTTTTTTTGAAAAAAGCTCTTTGTATCTCAGAGGGCTTTTTTAGCATGACACTATTCAGTCAATAGTTTATATTATTTTTTTTAGCTTTTAAAAAGCTTACCTTAAAAAACTTCCCTAAGAACAAGCAGATTGATTTACTCTAATATACTGTATATTAATTAATATTAATTTATACTTTAGCTGTAAGTATAAACTGTCCTATTGACAATAGGCATAGGCTTGTTATTGTAACATTAAATAACATTTAATAAAGTAATCCAAATTTAATATTAAAATAATGCCTAGCTTCGTTATCTGCGCTAGTTGCATGGGATAGGTGCCTGAATACCTAATGCATTAGATTTTGTAACCATTTTTTAAATTCATTACCTAGGCTATTATGGCGCCGACCATATTCAACAAATGCCTGCATATAACCCAACTTGTTGCCGCAATTATGGCTAACACCTGTCAAGTGATAAGCTTCCACGATCTCTTGTTTTATCAGCATGGCTATGGCGTCGGTCAACTGAATTTCATTGTAGGCTCCTGGCGGAGTTTTTTTTAAAATTGCCCAAATCGCGGGGGAAAGCACATAGCGGCCTACTACGGATAAATTAGAAGGAGCTTCATCTGCTGCAGGTTTCTCTACCATGCCCACAATTATGACGCTGTTACCCGGTTTCAGTGATTTACCCTGGCAATCTACCACGCCGTAATTAGTCACATCATCAACTGGTTCTACTAGAATTTGGCTGCGGCCAGTTTTTTCGAAGCGTTTCAGCATCGCGGCTAGATTATCGATTTGAAGATTAGACTCATATGCATTGATAATAACGTCAGGCAAAATTACCGCTATCGGCTCATAGCCAACCAGTTGATGCGTACATAATACTGCGTGACCTAAACCTTTAGTTAGCCTCTGACGTACCTGCCTAATCGTGACGTGCGACGGGCAAATCGCCTGAATTGCCGCTAGTAGCCGACGCTTGCCACACTTTGCAAGCCTGGCCTCCAGCTCAAAGCTGGTATCAAAATGGTTTGCAATAGAGTTTTTGGAGGAGTGAGTAACCAAAATAATTTCATTAATACCAGCGGTGATACATTCATTGACCACATACTGAATCAGAGGTTTATCAACTAATGGAAGCATTTCTTTTGGAATCGCTTTGGTTGCTGGTAACATTCGTGTGCCAAATCCTGCCACCGGGATTATTGCTTGTTTAACTTTTGTCGTAATAGCTGACATCAACTACCTCTTATTACAAAGAGATTTTAATCTATATCTAGATAACAATGTATCTGTTTATTTTTTTTTAATTAGATCAGTTATAATCATTGTATAATGCGTTTAATAAAACTATTTATTTTTAATAAAACGCTAAGATTAGCTACTTTAATATAAAGTAACACTGCGCGTTTACCGTCAACCTCTAATCTTTAGAGTCATTATATAGTATAGTAGACTAAATTAGTCTAGCTGTTAAACTTAACAAAATAAAGAGAATAAATAATTAGTAAAATGAAATTTGTTTCATTTAATATCAATGGGCTACGCGCACATCTACACCAACTTGAGGCTATCATTACTACGCTGCAGCCAGACGTTATCGGTCTGCAAGAAACAAAAGTCCATGACGATATGTTTCCCATCGAAGAGATCAGGCGTCACGTTTCTCACGTCCACTATCATGGCCAGAAGAGTAATTATGGAGTCGCCTTACTTAGCAAGGAAAAACCCTTGGCTATCCGCCGCGGGTTCGCTACCGACGGTGCGGATACTCAATGCCGTATTATCATGGCTGATTTTTTTACGCCGCAAGGGTTATTAACCGTGGTAAATGGTTATTTTCCGCAAGGTGAAAGACGAAACCATCCAATGAAATTTCACGCCAAGCAGCTTTTTTATCAAACTCTTCAGGATTACGTTGAGCAAAGTCACTGTCACCACGATAAATCTTTGCTTCTTATTATGGGCGATATGAATATTAGCCCCACTGATCTTGATATCGGCATTGGCGAAGATAATCGCAAGCGCTGGCTACGTATAGGCAAATGTTCTTTTCTGCCTGAAGAACGGGCTTGGATAGAGCGTCTTTTTGCCTGTGGCCTGGTAGATACTTATCGCCAGGATAATCCTGCTAAGAATGATCGCTACTCTTGGTTTGATTATCGTTCGCGCGGTTTCGATGAAAATCTTGGGCTACGCATTGATCTTATGCTGGCCTCACGGCAGCTGGCAGCATATGTACAGTCTACCGGCATAAATTACGCTATCCGCGCCATGAACAAACCATCTGATCATGCGCCGGTGTGGGTTGATTTTGCGTTGTAAGCTATGACAGTAATAGTAATTGTATAATTAACCGAAAAATAAATAGGATTTTTGGTCACTAATATATAGCCAATAGCCACCGGCGCGGACAATAACCGGTACTCTATGCATAATAGTTACTGGAGACGCTCCGGACAGCACGGAGCAATTGTTGTTATTGCTTATGATAAATAGTCTGAACCCCCACTCTGATCCCTACAAGGATCAGTTAGGCGCGATATTGTGACCACTTATCTTTTTAACTTATATCTTTTTAACTTAATTTATTAATTATCCCATTCTTTTGCTAAAATAACCTACTGTATGGCCAGTTAAAACTGGGCATTCAAAACATTCTAGGACAGTGCCGGTTCGTTTAACTAGTAAGCTGAACGTTAATAACAGTTCAAATGCATCCATTAGTGCAATTAGTGTTGAGCATGAAGGCGGCGGAAATAACAGTAGGTGGATGATAGAATAAGTGAGACTACCTTAAGCTTTAACCAGCCTGTTTTTAGATCTATGCCGGAACATTTTTAGTAACATCCTAAAATTTGCTATTCTGTTTGATTGGAGATTACATGCACATATTGTGGCGAATTGTTTTTAGCCCATTTAAATGGGGTTGGCATTTACTTAATTTCATCCACAAATTTATCCTCAATGTATTTTTATTAATCATTATTATCGCTGCAGTCGGGATCGGTCTAAAGATTTATTATTTGCCGATAAAACTTACTAAAGGCGCTTTGGTAATGGATTTAACTGGCACTGTGGTAGATAAGCCAGCAATGAATAATAGATTGCGACAGTGGGGTCATGAATTACTTGGTACTTCTAGAGACAGACTGCAGGAGAATTCAATGTTCGACGTGGTCGATAAGTTGCGACAGGCAAAAAACGACGCCAATATCACTGGCTTGGTGCTGTCGCTGAAGAATTTTTCCGGCGCTGATCAGGCCTCGTTGCAATATATTGGTAAGGCACTAAGTGAATTTCGTGCCAGCGGTAAACCTAGCTATGCGGTAGGCGACAGTTATAGCCAGGCACAATATTTTCTGGCTAGCTATACCAATAAAATATATCTGACTCCACAGGGAGCCGTAGATTTACATGGTATTGCAACCAATAATTTTTATTATAAGTCTTTATTTGATAAATTGAAAATTAATAGCCATATTTTCCGTGTTGGTACTTATAAATCTGCGGTCGAACCTTTTTTGCGTAATAACATGTCTGATGCTGCGCGCGAAGCTGACAGTCGTTGGGTAGGTAAGCTGTGGCAGCATTATTTGCAAACCGTTGCGACCAATCGCCATATCACTCCGCAGCAGTTATTTCCTGGGTCACAGGAGATGTTGTCCAGGTTATACGAAGTGGATGGTAATCCGGCTCAATTCGCATTTAATAATAAATGGGTTGATGAAGTAGCTTCCCGTTCTGCCATCGAGACAGCGATGGTCAAAGCGTTCGGCTGGAATAAGCGCCAAAAAGACTTCAATGGCACTAGTATGTATGACTATCATCCGACAAAGAAAACAATGACGCAGCAACAGGACGAACAGATTGCGGTGATTTTCGCAAACGGCGCTATTGTCGATGATCCGGAAACCTCAGGATTGGTTGGCGGTAATACCATCTCCGATCAGATTCGCGATGCCCGACTTGATCCTGCAATCAAAGCCATCGTCTTCCGTATTAACAGCCCCGGTGGAAGCATTAGCGCCTCTGAAGTCATACGTTCTGAACTTGCTGCCGCGCGCACCGCAGGCAAACCAGTTGTGGTATCGATGGGTGGTATGGCGGCATCAGGCGGCTATTGGATTTCTACCCCAGCTAACTACATAATCGCTAGTGACAGTACCCTGACTGGCTCAATTGGTATTTTCGGTGTGATTCATACCGTGGAAGGCTCTCTCGATAGCATCGGTGTCCATACTGATGGCGTCGCTACGTCGCCGTTGGCTTCTATGTCACTAACAAAGACGTTACCTGCAGAATTATTGCAAATGATGCAGCTTAATGTAGAAAATGGCTATCATAACTTTCTTGCCTTAGTAGCGCAAGCACGCCATAAGACCCCAGAAGAAATTGATAAAATTGGCCAAGGACACGTCTGGATCGGCAGCGATGCCGCACAGAATGGGTTGGTAGATGCTTTGGGTGATTTCGATGATGCGGTGAGCAAAGCTGCTGAACTGGCGCAGTTAAAGCAGTATACCTTACACTGGTATCTTGCTAAACCAGGCCTGATGGATTTCTTGCTTTCCCAAACCAGAGCCTTGATGTATACCTTGCTGTCTACCGTCAGCCAGACCTGGCTACCTGCGCCGGTTAGCCAGATGGCAGACCACCTAAAAATAGGTGCTGGAATCGGCTTAAACTGGAACGAACCGCAAAATCGCTACGCCTTTTGTCTTTCCCGCGAGCAAATGCACTAAAATTATCTTAATTAGATTAATATTAATCATAACAAGAAAAAAAAGCTGTTGAGCTTAATTTAATGTAAATAATTAGTACAATTTTGCTTGACTATAAGCGAGGTTTTTGTGAACTTATAACTAGTTCTTTTAATTAGTTATTTAATTGATTAAGTAATATATTTGGTGAATAATATGACGATTAAAGTAGGTATCAACGGTTTTGGTAGAATTGGACGTGTTATTTTACGTGCTGCACAAGAATATAACCACATCGAGATCGTAGCCATCAATGACCTGTTAAATGCTGATTACATGGCTTACATGTTGAAGTACGATTCAACTCATGGTCGCTTCAACGGCAACGTTGACGTCAAGAACGGTCATCTAGTGGTGAACGGTAAAGCTATCTACTGTACTTCTGAAAATGATCCAGCTCGACTAAAGTGGAACGATGTAGATGTGGTCGCTGAAGCGACAGGGGTTTTCCTAACAGATGAAACTGCACGTAAGCACATTACAGCTGGAGCCAGAAAAGTCGTTATTACTGCCCCATCAAAAGACCATACCCCCATGTTTGTTATGGGTGTTAACCACAAGTCCTACCGCGGCCAGGAGATTGTATCTAACGCCTCTTGCACTACCAACTGTCTGGCCCCGCTCGCAAAAATTATCAACGATAATTTCAGTATTGTTGAAGCGCTGATGACGACCGTGCACGCTACTACTGCCACTCAGAAAACTGTCGATGGTCCGTCCCAAAAAGACTGGCGTGGCGGCCGTGGCGCATCTCAAAATATTATCCCATCCTCTACCGCCGCAGCTACAGCAGTTGGTAAGGTTATCCCTGAACTGAATGGCAAACTGACTGGTATGTCTTTTCGAGTACCGACCCCGAACGTTTCAGTAGTTGATCTGACTGCTCGTTTGGGAAAAGCCGCTTCTTATGCCGATATCTGCACAGCCATCAAGCAAGCTGCTGAAGGCGAGCTGAAAGACATAATGGGCTATACCGACGAAGACGTGGTTTCTACGGATTTCAACGGTGAGAAACTGATCTCTGTTTTCGATGCGAAGGCGAGTATTGCCCTGAACGAAAACTTTGTTAAGTTAGTAGCATGGTACGATAACGAAACTGGCTATTCTAATAAAGTTTTGGATCTGATCTCTTACATTGCAAACAAATAAGCTGAAAAATTTTTGATAAAAGGGGACGGCAGCTTCTTGCTATGTCGCCCTTTTTCTCTCTTCTAATAAGAAGAGAAGAGGAGAACCGGCAGTACATTGAAAATGACGCTAGCGGTTGGTTGCTAACCATAGCGTAAGTCATCACGCTAGCTGGTATCTAGTATACTCTTCAATCAACAAACACATTCTAATCTACTGCGCGCTCCATGCCTCGGTGAGGCGCTCTGTGCAGGAGCGTCGGCAAAAAACAAAATGTCTTTCTATAACCTGAATAAGAACCAATTAGGCACACTTGAGCTCTATTCAATCATATCAATCATATCATGTAGGTATCTACATGATAAGTAAACTATGTTCTGTGCGCAGCCGGGCTAGTTACTACTAGAATAGTAGTCTAGAATAGTAGTTAGTATGTTACTATGCACCAGTTATGACAGTATGACGGCGTTTAGTTTTGTTAAAATTTATTAATCATTTTCGCTATGATAAAAACAAAATAAGGCTCTGGCTAGATCATACTGATTGCCTGCTGATTGCCTGCCTAAAGGGCTGCCATTGGCGCTGACGAGATAAATTTGTTTGAAGGATATACGACTAATGCGTACTGTATATTGTGGACAGCTAAATTTAGCACATATTGGCCAGGAAGTGACATTATGCGGTTGGATTAACCGTCTTCGCGACCTTGGGGGTCTAATTTTTATAGACATGCGTGACCGAGAAGGTCTGGTTCAGGTATTCTTCGACCCAGCTCATCAGGAGACTTTCGCCCGCGCTGCCGAATTACGCAACGAATTTTGTTTACAATTAACCGGTATTGTGCGTGCCAGGCCTGATAGTCAGATTAATCACAATATAGCGACTGGTGCTGTTGAGGTGCTAGCCACACAACTGAATGTTATCAATCGCTCGGAACCATTGCCCCTAGACGCTAATCAAAACAACACCGAAGAACAGCGTCTCAAGTTTCGCTATCTCGATTTGCGCCGGCCGATTATGTCCTACCGTCTGCAGACACGGGCGCGCATTGCTAACTTCATACGCCGCTTTATGAACTCGGAAGGTTTTCTAGACATCGAGACGCCGATGTTGACTAAGACGACTCCAGAAGGCGCGCGTGATTATCTGGTGCCCAGCCGCTTACACAAAGGTAAATTTTATGCTTTGCCGCAATCGCCACAGCTATTCAAGCAACTATTGATGATGTCAGGCTTTGATCGCTACTATCAGATTGTAAAATGCTTCCGTGACGAAGATCTGCGCGCTGATCGTCAACCAGAATTTACACAAATAGACGTCGAAATGTCTTTTATGACCGCTGAACAAGTGCTCGAGATAATGGAACAACTAATACGTTATCTTTGGCGCGAAATCATCGGCGTCGATCTGGGAAATTTTTTGAAAATAACTTATACCGAGGCAATGTGCCGCTTTGGCTCCGACAAGCCAGATTTACGTAACCCTTTGGAACTGGTAGATGTGACAGATTTGGTCAAGGATGTCGATTGCAAGATTTTTTCGGTCCCTGCCAACAACGCAAAAGGTCGGGTTGCGTCCCTGCTCGTGCCAGGCGGCGCTCAATTAAGCCGTAAGCAGATTGACGAATACGCCAAATATATCGAAATCTTCGGTGCAAAAGGTCTGGCGTGGATGAAGGTAAATCGGCGCCTAGCCGGAGTAGACGGGGTACAAAGTCCAGTGGCGAAATTCATGGGGAGGCAAGTAATTGAAAGCCTCTTATCGCGCACCGGAGCCGCCGACGGCGATATCCTTTTTTTTAGCGCAGATTGTGCTGGTGTAGTAGCTGATGCGCTAGGCGCGTTGCGCCTCAAGGTGGGCTTAGACCTTAAAATTACAGACACTAGGCGTTGGGCACCTCTATGGATTATCGACTTTCCAATGTTCGAAGAGGACGAACACGGCAGACTGGCCGCGAGACATCATCCCTTCACTGCGCCGAAAGATATCGACGCGCAGACATTAATAGATAATCCCGCGGCAGCGATTGCAAATGCTTACGATATGGTGATTAACGGATATGAAGTGGGCGGCGGTTCGGTGCGTATTCACCGTCGCGATATGCAGCAAACCGTTTTTAGTCTTCTAGGTATGAGTACTAATGAACAGCAAGAAAAATTTGGTTTTTTACTTGATGCCTTAAAATACGGCACTCCGACTCACGCTGGTATGGCGTTAGGTCTTGACCGACTGGTGATGCTGTTAACCGGTACCGATAATATTCGCGATGTCATCGCTTTCCCAAAAACTACCGCAGCAGCAGATCTAATGACCAAAGCTCCAAGTTTTTGCAACTTAGACGTGCTGGCTGATTTGTCGATTGCATTGGTTGGGTAGAGCAAGAAAGCATAGCTAGTTGTGATAGGATTTAAACGCCCAGTGTTGATGGATGGATATTGTTGTCAGGCGCGTTTTAATGCTGCAGCTGCGGGATAACCATAATTTTGTTGCTTGCTATCGATAAGCGGCGGCGGTATCACCTCGCGGCGATAAGTTCTTTTCACCACCTCTAGACCCTATAAATAACATAGGTTCAGTAACTTTATTTTGGAGTAATAGGTAGTTGATTGAAGCAGTTATATTCATTCATATATAACCTGATTAATTCTTGTTCGGAGAATTTCGGAGAAATATATGGCAGGTCATAGTAAGTGGGCCAATACTAAACATCGTAAAGCCGCGCAAGACGCCAAACGCGGGAAGATGTTTACCAAGATCATACGTGAATTGATGACAGCCGCTAGGCAAAGCAGCGGTGGCTCCAACCCGCGTCTGCGGGCAGCGATGGATAAAGCATTATCGAACAATATGACTCGGGATACGATAAATCGTGCTATTGCCCGCGGCGTAGGCGGGGAGAATGATGCGCAGATGGAAACTATTATTTATGAAGGTTACGGCCCAGGAGGAACCGCGGTAATGGTAGAATGCCTGAGCGATAACCGTAACCGTACCGTGTCGTCAGTGCGCTACGCCTTTACCAAAACTGGAGGCAATTTAGGCAATGTAGGCTCCGTTTCCTATTTATTCACTAAATGTGGCGTTATTTCCTTTGCGCCGGGGCTGAGCGAAGATACGGTAATGAATCCGGCGCTAGAAGCCGGAGCGAATGATATCATTGCCTATGATGACGGTACCATAGATGTCTACACGCCGCTGGAAGATTTTGTTAAGGTAAAAGAAGCGCTGGAAGCTGCAGACCTGACGCCGGAATCAGCTGAGGTAGCTATGGTTCCTGCTACACGTACTGATTTAGATGCCGAAACCGCGCCTAAACTATTGCTGCTTATCGATATGTTGGAAGATTGTGACGACGTACAAGAAGTTTACCATAACGGCTACATTTCCACCGAGGTGGCGGAGACTTTGTAATTCGAAACGCATTATTCTTTTCAGGCAGCAGCGCGCTATGACCGTTATTTTCGCTATCGATCCCGGTTCGCGTATCACCGGTTATGGCATCGTGCGCCAGGAAGGACGGATGCTGACCTATTTAGGTAGCGGCTGCATCCGTACAAAGGTTGAAGACTTGCCCAGCCGTTTGAAACTGATTTACTCTGGAGTTAGCGCAATCATTACCCAGTTTCAACCTGATTGCCTGGCGATTGAACAGGTGTTTATAGCAAAAAACGCTGATTCAGCGTTGAAGCTTGGCCAAGCACGTGGCGTGGCCATCGTGGCAGCGGTAAACTTGGCATTACCGGTATTTGAATATGCGGCCCGTCAGGTAAAAAAGACGGTGGTAGGCAGCGGAGCAGCTGAAAAAACTCAGGTACAGTATATGGTACGCACATTACTAAAACTGCAGTCTAACCCGCAGGCAGATGCCGCCGATGCCTTAGCTATCGCCATCACTCACTGCCATTTCAGCCAGAATGCTTTAGTACGCAGGTCAGCTTATTAAGCTAGCGCACGGCAGGCTTAACCAGCCAGCAGCGTAGTATTTACCATCAAATTAGATAGTTATACAGCCTTTATTAAGCATGGCAGTCATAACTAACAACCTAACGTACAAAGGGAGGTCGAGGTGATCGGACGTCTCAGAGGCATTATTTTGGACAAGCAGCCACTGCTAGTACTGCTGGAAACCAATGGCATAGGTTATGAAGTGCATATGCCGATGACCTGTTTCTACGCTCTACCAGAAATAGGTCAGGAGACGGTAATTTTCACTCATTTCATAGTACGTCAAGATGCCCAATTGCTGTTTGGTTTTATTAATAAACAAGAGCGGATGCTGTTTCGCGAGCTTATCAAAGTCAACGGCGTCGGGCCGAAACTGGCGCTGGCAATATTGTCTGGTATGTCGGCACAGCAGTTTATGCTCGCAGTAGAGCGTCAAGAAATCCATAATCTAGTAAAATTGCCCAGCGTAGGCAAAAAGACAGCGGAACGATTGGTGGTAGAAATGAAGGATAGATTCAAAGGACTGTCAGGAAATCTGTTCGTACCGCTGGGCATAGGAGAAATAGCACCCTCCGCCAACGAGCAAAGTAATCTACTGGCAGATCCTGAACTTGAAGCAGTTGCAGCACTTGTGGCACTAGGTTATAAATCTCAGGAGGCAAGCCGGATGGTGAGCAAAGTTGCGTACACCGGCGCTGATTGTGAAGTACTTATCCGCGCTGCACTACGCGCAGCGCTTTGAGGTAAAACATGATTGAAACCGATCGACTGATGTCCGCTGCGTTAGTAACTGAAGAAGAAGTTATCTACCGCACCATCCGGCCTAAAAAATTGGAAGACTATATCGGCCAGCCACACGTGAGCAAACAAATGGACATTTTCATCCAGGCGGCCAAAATGCGTGGCGATGCGCTTGATCACTTATTAATCTCAGGACCTCCTGGCCTGGGAAAAACTACGTTAGCAAATATTGTTGCTAACGAGATGGGAGTCAATCTGCGCACTACCTCGGGTCCAGTATTAGAAAAAGCCGGAGATTTGGCTGCTATGTTGACTAATCTAGAGGCTCACGATGTGTTATTTATCGATGAGATTCACCGCCTGTCACCGGTGGTAGAAGAGGTGCTATATCCCGCAATGGAAGATTACCAGCTGGATATCATGATAGGTGAAGGTCCAGCCGGTCGTTCTATTAAAATTGATCTTCCGCCATTTACTTTAGTAGGGGCTACGACTCGCGCCGGATCGCTGACTCCGCCATTACGTGATCGTTTTGGTATTGTTCAGCGTCTAGAGTTTTATCAGATGGGAGATTTGCAGCATATCGTTAGCCACAGCGCCGCCTGCCTGGCTTTGCACATTACCGAGGGAGGCGCTCGCGAAATCGCCCGCAGAGCTCGCGGCACGCCGCGCATCGCCAACCGTCTGCTGCGTCGAGTTCGAGACTTCGCTGAAGTGCGTGCCGCTGGCTACATTACCGATGAAGTTGCAGTAAGCGCATTGAACATGCTTAATGTTGATACTGAAGGGTTCGATTTTATGGATCGAAAATTGTTATTAGCTATTATCGATAAATTTCTCGGTGGTCCGGTTGGCTTGGATAATCTAGCGGCGACAATAGGTGAAGAACGCGAAACTATAGAGGATGTGCTGGAGCCATTTCTGATTCAGCAAGGGTTTATTCAGCGAACACCACGTGGGCGGATCGCTACCGCCCATGCCTATCGTTATTTTGGTCTGGAAGGACATCGCGATGATCAGGACTAACTCCGATGACAGTAGTCGGGGAGTAACCTATTTAAATTATCATAGCACATAGTCTTGAGCCAGGAGATACGGATGTTAAAGCGTGATATGAATATTGCAGATTATGATGGCGAATTGTGGCAAGCAATGGAACAGGAGGTGGTGCGTCAAGAAGAGCACATTGAACTTATAGCATCTGAAAACTATACTAGCCCGCGCGTTATGCAGGCTCAAGGCTCCCAGCTGACTAACAAGTACGCGGAAGGTTATCCAGGCAAGCGTTATTACGGCGGATGTCAATATGTAGATGTCGTGGAGCAATTGGCCATAGATCGCGCTAAGGTGCTTTTTGACGCTGATTATGCTAACGTGCAGCCACATTCTGGTTCGCAAGCTAACTTCGCCGTGTACAGTACCTTACTGCAGCCGCATGATACTATTATGGGTATGAAGTTGGCCCATGGCGGCCATTTAACGCACGGTTCCCCAGTAAACTTTTCCGGTCAACTATATAACATAGTGCCTTACGGTATTGACGAGAGCGGCAAAATTAATTACGATCAGTTAGCTGAATTGGCGCGTATCCATGTGCCTAAAATGATAATTGGCGGTTTTTCCGCCTACTCAGGCGTGCTAGATTGGGCTAGAATGCGCCAAATTGCTGAAAGCATTGGCGCCTACCTGGTTGTAGATATGGCACACGTAGCTGGGCTTATTGCTGCCGGTATTTATCCCAATCCGTTAACTCATGCTCACGTAGTGACTACTACCACTCACAAAACGCTAGCCGGTCCTCGCGGCGGCTTAATTTTAGCAAAAAACGGCAGCAACGAATTGTATCAAAAGCTTAATTCCGCTGTTTTTCCTAGTGCGCAGGGCGGTCCATTGATGCACGTAATCGCCGCCAAAGCGGTAGCGCTGAAAGAGGCAACTGAGCCAGCTTTTAAAAGCTATCAACAACAGGTGACTAAAAACGCTAAAGCTATGGTAGAGGTTTTTTTGTCACGCGGCTTTAAAGTTGTCTCTGGTGCCACTGAAAACCATCTATTTCTGCTAGATTTAGTGGATAAAAATTTGACCGGGAAAGAGGCAGATACAGTTTTGGGACGCACTAACATTACTGTCAATAAAAACAGCGTTCCAAACGACCCGAAAAGTCCATTTGTTACCTCTGGGTTGCGTATCGGTACGCCGGCCGTGACCCGCCGCGGCTTCAACGAGGCTAATGTACGCGAACTAGCTGGATGGATGTGTGATGTATTGGAAAATACTCACGATGAAGCGGTTATTAACCGCACTAAAAATAAAGTACTGGAAATTTGTGCCCAGTATCCTGTTTACTCATAAAAATTCGTACTTAACTTATTTTATTTGTTCATTACTTATCGTCGAAAGTATGTTTTTTACTACGCGCGGGTTTCCCGCTACGATATTGCTGGAAAGTAAGTAATTATGATGGCCGCCAGTAAAATTAGTTACTAGACCACCAGCTTCACGCACCAGTAATTCCCCGCTAGCAACCTCCCAAGGAGAGAGACCTATTTCAACACAACCGTCTACACGGCCCGCGGCCACATAGGCCAAATCCAATGCAGCAGAGCCGGTGTTACGGAAATCCGCACATTGAATGAACAATTTGCTTAGTAGGCCGATATAATTATCGGTATACTGTTTTTGCTTCAATGGGAAGCCAGTAGCCAGAATGGTGCCAGTTAAATCACGTGCGCCGCCGCAACGCAGACGATAACCGTTAAGCTGCGCGCTTTGAGTTCGGGTGGCAGTAAACAGCTCATTGCGCATTGGATCATAAACTACAGCGATCTTCGTATGGCCTTTGATGCACACGGCAATAGAAACAGCAAAATAAGGAAAACGATTGATGAAATTGGTGGTGCCATTCAGTGGGTCAATAATCCATTGTGGATCATTGTCTTTACCGGCCAGCTCTCCGCTATTTTCAGCTAAAATAGCGTGCTGCGGATAATACTTGCGGATAACTTCAATTATTAAGCGTCCTGCTTCCAGGTCGACGTGAGTAACGAAGTCGTTGTTGACTTTCTGACTGGCTTCAATAGGGATATCATAATGTTTGGCAATTAAATTACCTGCCTTTCGCGCAGCGCGAATGGCGATGTTGAGCATTGGATGCATGGATATATTTCACTAAAATGTGAAAGAACTAAAACACAATAAAGAACTAAAACACAATATAGCAAGCAGAGCGTCAGCAAAAAAACACCTACAAGCTGTGCTTAACCTATTACATATATGGATGGCTCCTAGCATAGCATGCTATGCTACATAATACCATAATAATTTTGGTTAAAACTTTTTATACTGCTAAAATTAGATCTACTACAGCCTGTGCAATGAATGAGCACTCACTTATAGGATCAACAAGTTATGCGCTTGATTACACAAACTACAGGCAAGGCATCTGCTTTTAACGATGCCTGGAGTTAATACGTAATGAAATTACCGATTTATCTCGACTACTCTGCCAGCACGCCAGTTGATCCACTGGTAGCTGAAAAGATGATGCAACATTTAACGCTAGACGGTATTTTCGGTAATCCAGATTCACGCTCCCATCGATATGGCTGGGAGGCAGAAGAAGCCGTCGATATTGCCCGCAACCATGTTGCATCACTGGTAGGCGCTGATCCCCGCGAAATTATTTTTACCTCTGGCGCTACCGAATCGGCTAATTTGGCTATAAAAGGTGCCGCTCATGCCCACCGTTTTCAAGGCAGCCATATTATCACCGGTATGACTGAGCATAAAGCTGTCCTTGATACATGCCAGCAGTTAGAAAAAGAAGGTTTTATTATCACTCGTCTGGTACCGCAGAAAAACGGTATTATTACACCGCAACAAGTAAGTGATACGTTACGCGATGACACAATTTTAGTGTCGCTGATGCATGTTAATAATGAAACCGGAGTAATTCAGGATATCGTCGCTTTTGGCAAGCTGTGCCGTGACCGTAGCGTTGTGTTCCACGTGGATGCCACCCAAAGTGTTGGCAAATTGCCCATCGATCTATCCGTGCTGCCTGTTGATCTGATGTCGTTTAGTGGCCATAAACTTTATGGCCCGAAGGGAATAGGTGGGCTTTTCGTGCGCCGCAAACCTAGAGTGCACATCGAGGCGCAGATTCATGGCGGCGGTCATGAACTGGGTATGCGCTCCGGCACGTTACCGGTGCATCAAATCGTCGGCATGGGAGAAGCCTATCGCCTCGCGGCGCTGGCGCTGGCTAGTGAAATGCCTCGTCTGCGGGTGTTGCGCGATCGCCTATGGCAAGGGCTTCAGCAAATTGACGGCGTTTCGATTAATGGTTGTCTGGAGCAGAGCGTTGCGACGTTGCTGAACATCAGCTTCCTTGATGTTGACAGTGAGTCGCTTATTGTGGCGCTCAAAGATCTAGCGATTTCTACCGGTTCAGCCTGTACCTCCGCGAACTTTGAGCCTTCCTATGTCCTGCGTGCTATGAGGCTGACTGAGGAGCTGGCACGCAGTTCCATCCGGTTTTCTATAGGAAGGTTTACTACTCCAGAAGAGATTGAGTTCGCTATTACGCAGATACAAACTACTATTACGTACCTGCGCCATAGCCGCAGCCGCCCAATCATCCCTGATATATGATGACCAGTCGGCGGCCGTTAGCGATAGCAATCTTGTTCTGGGCAATATCAGTTTTTTATCAGTATCAGTCTTCTGTGTCGGTATAATCTTCTATTATTATATCCATCTGCGGTTTACCTCCGGATAGGGTATGAAAACGCTTAGGACGGCGGGTATGTTCAATGTACTTGAACCAAACTTTTTCATGTTCATTAAAAGGAGCACGTTCACCGTGGCACACCGCAATAAACTGCCTCTCATCTTCAGTCATCGGTTCACGTTTGCCGTTGTCCAAATCATTGTAGGCATGGCCACAACGTTCCAGTAACTGCGCTTCTCGAATAGTGAAATGACCATGTCGAGAGAAGCCGCGAGGATAATTTTTGTTATCAAAATAACGATTAGTAGTAAAGAAGCTGTCCATTATCTATTTTACGCGCCTCCATTTATATATAAGCCACGCTGTTTCAAAAGGCTATTCGTTGTGGATTTATTAGACTAATATTTACATCATAGTAGCTGCTTATATTATAACATATAAACTACTAAAATTAAACCTTAGTGCGATAAAAAAGCTAAGTCTCCTACAAAAGTTCATAAATTACTTGGATACCGACACATAGCTCCAGAGCTGGTTGTTAACCAGGTTGAATTGTTTGCAATTGAATTAGGGCATGTCATTAGTGTTTATTTTTTGTCTTGCAAGTGGTGCATGCTGCAAAAGCTTACGTGCTTTGGTTAGCACATTGTTGACGGTGAAGCCAAATACTTCAAATAGCTCATCGGCTGGTGCTGATTCGCCGAAGGTCGTCATACCTATGATGTCGCCTTCCAGACCAACGTACTTATACCAGTAATCTGCGATGCCGGCCTCAATGGCGAGGCGCGCCGTAACTGCTTTCGGCAGAACTGAGTCACGGTAAGCATCGTCTTGTAGATCGAAAACATCAGTAGAAGGCAGCGACACCACGTATACTTTACGCCCTTCGTCGCTGAGTTGTTGATAGGCAGCAACTGCTAATTCAACTTCTGAGCCGGTGGCGATCAAGATTACCTCCGGTTGTCCGGCACAATCCTTAAGCACATACCCACCCCGTTCGATGTCCGCTAATTGTTGTATGCTTCGTTCTTGCTGCGCCAGTTTCTGACGCGATAGAATAAGTGTAGTGGGTCCGTTATGGCGCTCGATGGCTTTTTTCCAAGCAACCGCAGTTTCTACCTGATCACAGGGACGCCAGTTGCTCATATTTGGCGTCATGCGCAGGCTAGCCAATTGCTCAATCGGCTGATGGGTAGGGCCGTCCTCACCCAAACCAATAGAGTCATGGGTATAGACCATGATATGCCGAACCTTCATCAGCGCCGCCATGCGCACCGCGTTACGGGCATATTCAACAAACATCAGGAAGGTTGCGGTATAAGGCATAAAGCCGCCATGATGAGCAATGCCATTAGCGATGGCTGTCATGCCAAATTCGCGCACGCCGTAATGGATATAATTACCGGCAAGATCGTCTGTAATAGAAGTTGATTGCGACCAAAGAGTAAAATTGCTGTAGGTCAGATCAGCTGATCCACCGAGCAATTCCGGCAACATGGGGCCAAAGGCTTCTAGTGCGTTCTGGGAAGCTTGACGGCTGGCGATTTGGGCAGAATTAGCCTGCAATTTACCGATAATTTTTTGGCTTTCCACCTGCCAATTTATTGGTAACTCGCCACGTATTCGACGGTTAAACTCCTGCGCCAGCTCAGGATAAGCCTGAGCATAAATAGCTAGTTTTTCACTCCAGGCAGCTTCTTTTTTTTGTCCATATTCCTTAGCATCCCAAGATTGATAAATTTCCTGCGGGATAACGAACGGCGGAGCATTCCAGCCTAGCGCCTTACGCGTAGCAGCTATTTCTTCGTCGCCCAGTGGGGTACCGTGGGCGACGTTTGTGCCGGCTTTGGTCGGCGCGCCGAAGGCTATAATCGTCTGACACATTAACAGAGACGGCTTATCTATCACGGAACGGGCATTGTCGATTGCTAACTTGATGGATTCACTGTCGTGTCCATCCACGCCGCGTACCACATGCCAACCATAGGCTTCAAAGCGGGAGGCGGTGTCTTCGTTAAACCAGCCTATGACGTCTCCGTCAATGGAGATACCGTTTTTGTCGTAAAAAGCGATCAATTTGCTCAGATTCATGGTGCCTGCTAATGAACATACTTCATGGGAAATACCTTCCATCATGCAGCCGTCGCCTAGAAAAACATAAGTATAGTGGTCGACAATATTATGCCCAGGGCGGTTGAATTGCGCAGCCAGAGTACGCTCGCCGATAGCCAGACCAACTGCGTTGGCAATGCCCTGACCTAGTGGGCCGGTGGTAGTTTCAACGCCGGCGGTATAACCATATTCAGGGTGTCCCGGGGTTTTTGAATGAAGCTGGCGAAAATTTTTTAGTTCTTCTATTGGTAAGTTATAGCCGGTGAGGTGCAACAAACTATAAAGTAGCATCGATCCGTGGCCATTAGAGAGAATAAAACGGTCGCGATCCGCCCACTGTGGGTTGATCGGGTTGTGATTCATATAATCACGCCATAACACTTCAGCGATATCCGCCATACCCATCGGGGCGCCAGGATGGCCGGAATTAGCTTTTTGCACAGCATCCATGCTCAAAGCACGAATAGCGTTAGCAAGCGCTTTTCTAGAGGTCATTAGATGCTCCAAAGATTATATTTTTGCCGCCAAAAGATCTTCTAGGTTCTGTTGGTCTACCGCGAATTGGCGAATTCCTTCAGCAAGTTTATCTACTGCCATTGCATCTTGATTATGCTCCCAGCGGAATTCCGCTTCCGCCAACGGCGCCGGCTGAGGTAAAACTTCGGGATAAAGAGATAGTTTACGCTCAACTGGACCTTTTCTTTTATGCAGCTCTTCTAGCAAGGCTGGAGCAATGGTTAGGCGATCGCAGCCAGCTAGGGCTAAGATTTGCTCCACTTTGCGAAAACTGGCGCCCATGATAATAGTCTGGTAACGATGCTGTTTATAATAAGCGTATATTTTGCATACCGATTTAACGCCTGGATCCTCGTCTGCTATGTAGGGATCGAGAGGTTGACGCTGGTTATACCAGTCATAAATTCGGCCAACGAACGGTGAGATAAGATATACGCCCGCTTCGGCGCAAGCGCGGGCTTGGCTGAAGGAAAACAGCAGCGTTAGGTTACAATTTATACCTTCTGTTTCCAACTCTTCTGCGGCTTTAATACCTTCCCAGGTAGACGCTATTTTGATAAGAATACGTGATTTATCAATGCCATGCTCCCGATAGAGCGCCACTAATTTACGTGCTTTGGCGACACACATGCCGCGATTGAAGGAGAGGCTCGCATCTACTTCGGTAGAAACACGTCCAGGCACGTTTTTAAGAATTTCTACCCCAATATTAACTGCTAATTTATCACTAGCGTTGATAATCTTTGTTTTGTGGGTACCGCCTTGCTTGCGAGCATAGACTAGCGCGTCTTCAAATAATGAATTATAAGCTGTCATGCTGGCGGCTTTAAAGATCAAAGACGGGTTGGTGGTAGCATCCTGCGGCGTGTAGTGCCGAATAGACTCAATATCTCCACTGTCAGCAACAACAGTGGTAAATTTTTTTAGACCTTCTAACTGATTCATGTCTAGGCTCCATGTAAAAGATTATCAACTGCAATAGATGGCGCACAGAAAAGCAGCGCCACTTATTTCTTGGTTATCTATAGAATACGTTACTTATTTTATCCTGTTACGAAGAATTGTGAAAGAATGCGTTCGTTATGTTAGCTCCTCTCTTGTAATTGCTAGCGCTGTCTTAGGAGCGGTAGCCCGCCGGTTGGCATACCTACCTCTTTTATACCACTTGAAGTCTTCTTTAGAAAAAGCTCGTTACCATGGCGCCAGAAAATCTGCCATTGCGCGCGTTGAACAACCGCCTCCCCTTTGCGGGTTATGAATACCCCCAGCGCTGCAATAAGAGTTTCATTGTAAAATAGTAACGGGGTGATACCGCGCTGCCACGGTGGAATGTCTAGCTCTTGCCAAAGTTTTTTCAGCTTCCGGCCGTGGCGCCGGCCACTGATATACAGCAAACCAGGCACCATACCGAAGCGCACCGATACCCGTGCGCCAGGCCACGGCGCACGAACCAGGACTAACGTGCTATCGGTATGGTTAAGGTCATTATAATGCTCCTCACTTTCTGGCTTAAAATGTTCTGGTATCGCAGTAATGCCAAGCGTTTGCCTATATAAGGTACCTAATCCAGCTGGCAATTTAATATGCTCTGCCGCTGGGGGCCAGCCTGTTTCGCGCTCTTCGTTGCTAACGATTGTTAGATACAGTGGCAGCACATAAAGCCGATCTCGGAAACGGCGTATTTGCCAGTTGTCAAGCTGTAATTGCGCTACCGCATCACGCCGGCTGAGAGCTACCTGTTGCCACAGAAGCGTTAACTGTTGGTTTGATGGCATCCTCAATCCGCTGCCCGCGAGCCAGCGACGCAGAATAGCTGCGCGTTTAATCACGCTCATTGTCGTCAGTCCAGTCAGCCATAGTGAGCCGTCTGAATGAGTTAGCGTAGCTAATGTGTCTACTAACAGTTCATCTAGTAACGCTTCTTGCTCGGCACACCGCTGCGCGCTGCGCGCTGCGGTGGTGGCAAACTGCGGCCAGCGCTGGCGCAGGGGAGGTATGATACAATGACGCAAAAAATTACGATCGAAACGCAAACTAGCGTTGCTGTCATCCTCAATCCAATGAAGTTGACATTCGCGGGCATAGTCTGCTAGCAGCGCCCGGCTGCAGTCTAACAGCGGTCGCACCAGCCGATGACTGCGAAATGGTGCATCTGATGCCATTGCCGCAAGACCAGCCGGGCCGCTACCACGCTTTAGTGCCAGCAGCAGTGTTTCCACTTGATCGTCTTGATGATGAGCCGTCAGTAGCGTCTCGTCTTGCTCCAGTGCTGTTGCTAATGCTTGGTAACGCACGCTACGCGCTGCTGCTTCAACACCTTCTGCTCTTTCAGCCACGACAACACGCACGACATTAAATGTTACACCGCGCCGCTGGCATTCACTTGTGCAATGGGCGGCCCAATAGTCGGCGTGTGGGCTTAAACCATGGTGTACATAAAGTGCCCTCAGCTTCAAACCGGACTTGCTATCGCTGCCGCACGATGGCGCCGCCTCGCGTAATGCGGTAAGGATATCTAGCAGCACCGTTGAGTCCATGCTGCCACTGTACGCCAACAGCAGCTTGTGGTAGGAAGCAAGATGGAGCGAAACCAGGCGGCGCAGCACCTGCACTGGCCCTTCAGTGGCAGGCTTCATACAGATAACTTACAAAGTATTCCGGACTTAGTGAATACCTTAATCGCCTGCACGCTATTATAGTTTTTTATCTCCTTAAGCAACTTGTCTACATTGGCAAAAATGCAATTTGCCGTTGCCGTTATTGCCAGTACTATCATTGTCTCCACTGCTTTTACCGTGTGCCGTACGGTATAGAATAGATAGTAAATTGCTTTTACAAACGGTTGTGTCCAGGCGTAGCATGTTGGAACATAAACAATGCCTAATAAACGTAATAAATTTAGTGGTATTGTTGAATACCATTGCCTGACCATAGAGAAAACTCCATATGAGTGAAGCTGCAGCCTGCCCAACGAATTTTATTCGTCAAATTATCGATGACGACCTTACCTCAGGTAAGCATACATCGGTGCATACCCGTTTTCCACCAGAGCCAAACGGCTATTTGCATATCGGCCATGCGAAATCTATCTTTCTCAATTTTGGCATCGCTCAGGATTACCGGGGTAAATGTAACCTGCGTTTAGACGACACTAACCCTATTAAAGAAGCTCAGGAATATGTCGATTCCATCAAGCACGACGTCCAATGGCTGGGTTTTAATTGGAGTGGCGAAATTCATTACTCTTCTGAGTATTTCGACAAGCTGCATGATTATGCGCTCGAATTGATCCAAAAGGGGCTGGCCTATGTTGACCAACTCTTGCCGACCGAGATTCGTGATTATCGTGGTACCTTAACACATCCAGGTAAAAATAGTCCTTATCGGGATCGCAGTGTGGAAGAAAATTTGACGCTGTTTGCTAAAATGCGCAACGGTGAGTTCAACGAGGGCAGCGCCTGCTTGCGAGCGAAAATCGATATGGCTTCACCGTTTATAGTAATGCGTGATCCTGTACTGTATCGCATTAAGTTCGCAGAACACCACCAAACTGGCCATCAATGGTGTATCTATCCAATGTATGACTTTACCCACTGTATCTCAGATGCGTTAGAAGGGATTACCCACTCATTATGCACCCTGGAGTTTCAAGATAACCGCCGGCTGTATGACTGGGTACTAGATAATATCACCATTGATGTACATCCGCGACAATACGAATTCTCACGCCTCAATCTAACATACACAATCATATCCAAGCGCCAGCTTAATCTGCTGATTAAAGCAAAAATTGTCGAAGGTTGGGATGATCCGCGTATGCCAACAATTGCTGGGTTGCGGCGTCGGGGCTATACAGCAGCCTCGATTCGTGAATTTTGCCGTCGCATCGGCGTCACTAGACAAGATAATAATGTGGAAATAGCCGCGCTAGAAGCCTGTATCCGTGAAGATTTAAACGAAAATGCGCCGCGCGCCATGGCGGTAATTAACCCAGTACGGGTAATCATTGAAAGCCTGCCAACTGGTTATGAACAGGATATAATTATGCCTAATCATCCCAACACCCCTGAAATGGGTATGCGTCAGGTAGCGTTTAGCCGCGAAATATATATCGATCGCGCTGATTTCCGAGAAGAGGCAAATAAGCAATATAAGCGCCTCGTATTGGGGAAAGAAGTGCGATTACGTCATGCGTACGTCATTAAGGCCGAACACCTGCAAAAAGATGCCCTAGGACAGATTACTACCATTTTTTGTCGTCACTGTCCTAATACTCTCAGTCAAGATCCGGCGGATGGGCGTAAAGTCAAAGGCGTAATTCATTGGGTATCGGCTACTCGTAGTATAGCGGCAGAATTTCGCCTTTATGACCGACTATTTAATGAAGCAAATCCGACAGGAGCAAATTTACTTGCTACGATTAATCCAAAGTCGCTGGTGATCTGCCAAGGTTTTGTTGAAAGGGGAGTCTTGGCGGCCAACGCTGGCTCAATTTTCCAGTTTGAACGCGAAGGCTACTTCTGCGCCGATAGCCACTATTTCAGCCCAGATCATCCGGTATTTAACCGGACAGTTAGTCTACGTGATATCTGGGCAGGCGTATGAGACGTTTGCGTCAGTTATAAAAATTAACGATCATCAAAACTTCACGCCTCTAGCCTTACTTGTTCACCAGCGATCGATAAAGCGGTGTTATGGCAAAACGTGCAGTAGTTGCAAAAAACCAGCAAATCACAAAGCAGCTTCGACCTGCTGTCGCAGTAGCTTAGCTGTTTTTGTAGCTAATTGTTGCGCTGCATCGCCTAGTCTATTATTGAGGCGGAAGCCTACGCCATTTGTTCGGCGGCAATACCTACCTGAGGGAGGGCAATCAATAGCAACATAGCACGATGCCACACACAATATGCCAGCGTGCGCAGCAGCCAGCCCCAACGCCGAAGCTAGAAAGCCAGCCAGCGGTAAACAGTATGGCCTGCAGTAGACTAAACTACCTTGCCTGCAGTAGTGCAACTCCTACTCGAGTCATGGTGAAGGAGCTAAAAGGCGATAAAAGGATAATCAATCATCTTACGGGAGTATCTTTTTCCTGAAAGATGATGGTTGTGCCAAAAATCTCTGTGAGGAACATGTTGCTGAGAAAGGAAATAGCATGATATGTTATATCATATCATTTATTGATTATGGTATTTTGTATATGTCCTATTTTTTTTCATTATTACGTCAACTAACGGCAGAACGATGGCTACTGATTGCCTCTGGTCTAACACGCATGCTGATGGCTTTGTTAGTATTAACGGTGCTTTGGTGCGCCGTAGTCTGGTCAACGATCTTACCATGATCATCTTACAAGATCTGGTGACTGGCTATCAGGGACAAGGCATCGGCGTACCGTTAAATGGCCGTTTCGCCAGTGGCAGTATGACCGCCATCATCGGCGCCAACGGATCCGGCAAATCTACTCTTCTTAAGACCATGGGTGGTCTGTTGCCACCCGTGCGCGGACGGATAAGTTTTGACGCTAGCCGGCTGCGCATTGGTTATTTACTGCAGCAGGCAGAAATGGATCGACAATTTCCGCTAACTGTATTCGAGGTCGTGGCAATGGGATGCTGGCCCCAGTCTGGTTTATTGCGCAGAATTAATCATGTCCGTAAGGGATTGATTTGGCAGGCGCTTGAACGAGTCGGCCTGGAAGAGTTGCCTGACAGGATCATTAGTAACCTGTCGAGCGGACAATTTCAACGCATGCTTTTTGCCCGCTTACTGGTACAGGAAGCGCCATTAATTCTGCTTGATGAGCCTTTCAGCGCGATTGATAAACAGACTAGTGCCCTATTGATGACGGTAATCGAGCAGCTACACAGCCAGGGCTGCACGATTATCGTCGTGCTACATGACGATAATCTAGTGGCTAAACATTTTCCACATACACTGTGGCTCACTCCGAACCAACCTGTATGGGGCCCTTCGATGCAGGTTTTGGAACAGACAGCTATCGACTGTTGCCGCACCGTACGCCTGTAGCGCATTGAAAAAAATAATAATAAAATAATAATAATGATGCATTGTTTATTTGATCCCTTTATCAATTACGGTTTTATGCGTCGGGCGCTGGTAGCCTGTTTCGCTTTATCCCTGAGCACAACGCCGTTGGGTAGTTTTCTTTTGTTGCGCCGAATGAGCCTGGTAGGCGATGCCTTGTCCCATGCCATTTTACCTGGCGTCGCCATAGGCTATTTGCTATTCGGCATGTCTCTCATCGCTATGGGAGTGGGAGGATTCATCGCTGGCCTGGTAGTAACGGTGCTTGCCGGCTGGGTGAGCACCATGACACAGTTAAAAGATGATGCCAGTTTTGCTGGCTTTTATCTCGGATCTCTGGCGCTAGGAGTAACGCTAGTATCGCTGCGAGGATCTAGCGTCGATTTACTGCATCTGCTATTTGGATCTATTTTGGCGGTGGATAAAGATGCGATGCATTTTATCGGTATAATCGCCAGCATCACCTTGCTTATCCTAGCTTTGTTGTACCGTGCGCTAGTCATCGAAGCATTTGATGCGGTATTTTTACGGGTGAACCAAGCCAGGTTTCCACGTCTGATCCAAGCTCTGTTTCTAGTGTTGGTGGTGTTAAACTTGGTAGCTGGCTTTCAAATTCTTGGCACACTGATGTCAGTAGGGCTGATGATGTTACCGGCGGTGGCCGCGCGCTGCTGGACAACCAGCCTGTCGTGGATGCTGGTATTAGCGACCACTATTGGTATGTTTTGTTCTTGGTGCGGTCTTCTATGGTCATTTTACACCTCGCTGCCGGCCGGGCCTATCATTGTGTTATCTACCAGTATGGTGTTTTTACTATCTGTATTATTGGGGCAGCGTGACGGTATAGCGCTGCTGCTTCGGCGTAATTTACGCAAGAAGATATGAAAAAACGTATTACTCTGTCTTGCTGCATGGCTATTACTCTGATCCTTAGTAGCCAGGTTGCGGTAGCAAAAATTGTAAATGCGGTAGCTAGTTTTTCAGTACTGGCTGACATTGTCAGCCAAGTTGGTGGCGAACATGTCAAGGTCACGGCTCTGGTAGGGGATAACAGTGATCCTCATGCCTTCGAGCCGGCGCCCAAAGACAGCCAGGCACTGGTGAAAGCGGATGTAGTGTTTGTTAGCGGCTTAGGGTTTGATGGCTGGATCGATCGCCTGGTGACTGCCTCCGGCTACAACAAGGGTAAGCTGATTACAGCATCTGCTGGAGTGAATATACAAAAAATAGATAAGAATGGTCAAACTATTACCGATCCTCACGCCTGGAACAGCATGCATAACGGCGTTATATACGCGCGCAATGTTATGAATGCACTAATTACGGCCAACTGTCAGGACGCAGGTTATTTCCGGCAACGTGGCGAAGCCTATATCCAACTTCTTGAAAAGCTTGACAGTTGGGCGAAAAAGCAATTTGCCGATATTCCCCAGGAGAAACGCAAAGTGCTGACCAGTCATGAAGCTTTTGGCTACTTCGGCGCTGAATATGGCGTCCATTTTCTTGCGCCGGTTGGGTTTTCTACCGAAACCGAGTCCAGTGCTAGCAACGTAGCGCAGCTGATCGATCAGCTTAAGTATGAACAGGTAAAAACTTACTTCATTGAAAACCAGACTGACCAGCGTTTAGTCAAACAGATAGCTAGTGCCAGCAGCTCTCAGCTCGGCGGCGAGCTTTATCCTGAAGGTCTGTCCAACATAAACGGGCCTGCCTCGACCTATGTAGAAGCATTTTGCTACAATGTAACTATAGTTGTTGATAGCCTTAAATAAGGCTTCATTATTAACGGGCTACTACCTCTGCACAGAGTATCTAGTCTCTGCTCCGGCTAGCGGTAGCAGCTACGGTTAAATTAAAATTGTTTGAGCTGATCTTTGTGCTTGTTCAATTGCCGCATCAATTTATAGATCAGCAAATCAATTCAATGGCGGAGTACATATTATCCGACTCTGCCGTTGCATGCAGCTCACTACCGTTAAGATGTACTGTCGCTTCAGCAATAGCAATTTTTTTTAATTTTTTACCTTTTTGTTACCTTCAGAACAATATCAACCTGATTGATGCGGTCGAATAACTGTTCTAGTTTAGAGAATTTTGTAGTGATACCTTTCCTTAAAGCGTCGGAAAGATCAACCTGTTGTCCAGTAA
Source organism: Candidatus Hoaglandella endobia (assembly GCF_900044015.1). Taxonomy (GTDB): domain Bacteria; phylum Pseudomonadota; class Gammaproteobacteria; order Enterobacterales; family Enterobacteriaceae; genus Hoaglandella; species Hoaglandella endobia. The sequence continues at coordinate 67,787 of NZ_LN999835.1, forward strand.
TGTTCAGCTGCATAGCTTCTTCCTGTTCTGTAGATATCAAACTAATTGAGTTAACTGGTATGGATTGAACTAGTTAGGATGGATCAATACTTTCGGTAAAAAGATGGGGGTGCTGAAGAACCAAAGCGGCAATAGCGTCAATTCCAACTGTTCAGATTCATAGGCGGAACTCTTCTCCCAGGTAAACCTGTTTCACCTGTTCGTCAAGTAGGATATCAGCCGGGGAGCCATGGGAGATGATATGACCTTTACTTACAATATAAGCTCGTTCGCACACGTTGAGCGTTTCACGCACGTTATGATCGGTGATAAGCACGCCAAGGCCGTTGTCGCGCAGATGTTCGATAATGTTTTTGATGTCGATGACCGAAATAGGGTCGACGCCGGCAAAAGGTTCATCAAGCAGAATAAATTTCGGGTTAGCAGCCAGAGCACGCGCGATTTCCACCCGGCGCCGTTCGCCGCCGGATAGTGACTGACCCAGGTGGTTGTGCAAGTGGTTGATATGGAACTCTTCCATAAGCTCATGAGCTCGATCGTTGCGTTGCTCGCTATTAAGATCCTGACGGATTTGCAAAACTGCCATCAGATTATCAAATACGCTTAGGCGCCGGAAAATTGAGGCCTCTTGTGGCAAGTAGCCGATACCACAGCGGGCACGGGTATGCAGCGGTAGAATACTGATATCGTCATCGTCAATCATAATGCGGCCTGCGTCGCAGGCGATGATGCCCAAGACCATATAGAATGTGGTGGTCTTGCCCGCACCATTAGGTCCTAGTAATCCCACAATCTCGCCAGAACTCACTTTCAGGCTGACGTCTTCCACTACGGTGCGCCCTTTATAGGCTTTAAAGACGTTTTCTACACTTAATGTAGCCATATATTTTACTCAATTATTATTTGGTCAGCGTTTGTTGAAACTTTTATCTTGCAGTTGCGCTGGTACCAGCACGGTAGTGACCCGTTTGCCCTTATTACTGAACGCTTCCATCTGCTGTTGTTTTATCAGATAGGTAATATAATCACCCTTAACATTGTTATCGAGCTGTTCCAGATAGGCATTGCCTGTTAGAATCACAAGATCTTTAGCGGTTTCATAACGCATTTTCAGTGAATAGCCTCGCACCGGCTTGCCGTCGTCCTGCAGTTGATAAAAGGTTACCGGATTGCCATAACCTTCTACCACTTCTTTTCTGTTAGTTCGAGTGATGATGACCTTATCAGCGTGAATGTCAATTGAGCCGCGCTTGATCACCACATCTCCGGTCATAGTCACGGTATTAGTGACCATATTTACTGACTGCTGCGCTGAATAAATATGGATCGGCTGCTTATTATCACTAGACAAGGCCAGCACTGGTGCGCTTGCCAGTATCAGTATTAAACTGCCAGCCAACAGCCGGCTAGGGCGTATCGTTTTGAATTTCATAAAAAGTCTCAACCTGTTCAATTAACTCAGCAGTTTTGCTGCGTAGATTGCTACGCAGCTTCATACCAGTAGAGTTACAGCTGGTACCATATAATGTTACCTTCTCATTAGAGAAGACGTCCTGCGTGATTAGGTTAACTACCGCTTGATCTGTTTTTATATATTTCAACTGCGAGGCATCGGTCAAACTATCGACCTGAACATGGCCAGATAGATAAAGTATCTTGTCTTCGATAATTTTGGCTTTGTCAGCCTTCACCTGCCAGGTCGGCATGTTATTCTCATCGAAGGTGGTGGCTACCGGGCGTATAAACCAGGTGAGCTGTTGCTTAGCAAAATGGTTAACGTGATCAGCAACTAACTTGTAATGGATCCCTCCTGATGAATTATAGACCACCGTAGTAGTAAATTCGCTCTGATAGGTTGGTTCCCCGAGATTAACTGTTGGTTGCGCCGAATAATTATCGGTATCCGCTACATTCCATCTTATAAGCATTGTTATAAGTCTTAATAAGACAAATCCCAGCAGCACTGTTATCCAACGTGTTGTCTTGCTCATACAGACTGCCCTTTGGCATCTTCTAGTTCTAGCTTTTTCTGTGCGAGCAACAGAAGATCGCAAACTTCCCTAACCGCGCCTTGACCCCCGGCGATGTTCGTAACGTAATCGGCCCTGGGGAGTAATAGCGGATGCGAATTGATTACCGCCACGCTTAAACCGACCAACCCCATCACCGGCGCATCTATGAGATCATCACCTATGTAGGCCACCTGTTGTGCCGTTAATGTCAGTTTACTTAACAACGCTTGAAAGGCCAAAGTCTTATCCGATTGTCTCTGGTAAAGATGCTTAATGCCCAGTATCGCGCAACGTTCCTCCAGTAATTTGGCGCAACGGCCAGTAATGATAGCAACTTCAATACCAGCTGTCAGTAGGCAGCGAATGCCGTAGCCGTCGCGTACATTGAACGCTTTTAGCTCTTCACCGTGATTGCCCATATAAATAAGGCCGTCGGACATAACCCCATCTACATCGCAAATTAGCAAACGGATGCGGCTCGCTCGGTCAAGCACTCGCTGGGTTAACGATCCGTAACACCATTCCAAGGTGGAAGTTTCTTGCATGGCAGGTATCCTAGTTAAATTAAACCGGCGTGCAGCATATCATGCATGTGCACCACGCCTATCAGATGGTCGCCTTGCGCAACGAGCAGCACGGTAATATTTCTCGCCTGCATCACATTCAGCGCCTCCACCGCTAGTGTGTCGGGCGGTATTCGTATCCCGCTAGTGGTCATGGTCATAACGTCGGCGATGCGCGCCTGATTCAAATCAATGCCCATGTCGACAACCCGCCTCAGATCAACGTCCGTGAAGATTCCAGCAATGATGTTCGGTCGATCACAAATCACCGTCATCCCCAGATTTTTGCGTATGATCTCGATGATCGCGTCGCGTAACGATGCTGTGCGGGAGATCAAAGGAATATTGTCACCGCTGTGCATGATATCGCTAACTCGTAGCAGTAATTTGCGTCCCAATGCTCCTCCAGGATGCGAAAGGGCGAAATCATCAGTGGTAAATCCCCGAGCTTTCAAAAGCGCTACCGCCAGTGCATCGCCCATCACCAATGCTGCAGTACTGCTAGTGGTAGGGGCTAGTCCCAGAGGACAGGCTTCTTCCGACACACGCACACAGATATGAATATCCGCAGCTTTTCCCATAGTGCTGTCTGGTTTGCCGGTCATGCAGATGAGGGGAATGCGCAGGTGTTTAAGCACGGGAATTAACGCCAATATTTCGTGGGATTCTCCCGAATTGGACATCGCGATAACGATATCCTGTAGCGAGACCATCCCTAAATCGCCGTGGTTGGCTTCGCTAGGGTGGACGAAAAACGCGGGGGTACCAGTGCTGGCGAAGGTGGCGGCCAGTTTTCGGCCAATATGACCGGATTTACCCATTCCCATCACCACTACTTTGCCGTTGCAGTTGAACAGCATTTCGCAAGCTCGGCGAAAATCGCTGTTGATATATTGATCGAGCTGCGCCAGACCTGCTTGTTCGATGGCGAGGACCTGTTTGCCGGCAGTTATAAAATCAAAAGCCAGCGATAATTTATTTTGCGACATAAAACTTATCCTGTTGGCAAAGCTCGATGCGAATCATACTCGCGCCAGTATGAGCCAATAATTGTAAGCGAAGGCGGTGGGATTAAACGGGCCGATAGAGAACAACAGTACAGGAACATCGAGCACAATCACACGATAAATAATAGAATTAATAACCTTTACTAAGACAATATTATTAAGGCAAGATTATTTTTGCTCTTAAGCGCTCTAGCTATAAGCGCACACTGTGCGGCAAGAAGCAGATTGCTTAGGCAGAAATTGTGCACAATTAAGCTAGCATTATCAATAATCACCTTTACTGAAGATGGGCATGAGACTAAATAATAAGGGCTAGTAGATCAGTATGTCGCCAAAGCATGCTGAATCCTCAGATTCAGCAAAAAACACCTGTTTTATTGACGCCTTATTAAAATATGTCGTCGGCCGAGAAAATTTCGATAATATGGCCAGCTTGCTTTACTATCATCCATACTATCATCCATCACTCACGGCTGTAGGTGCGGTAAAATAAAAAGGGCAGTTAACTATGAACCAGAGCGATAACCTGGTTGACATTTTTGAATTAAGCTTTCGTCGCGGCGATAGAGTTATATTCGATAATATCAGCATGCAATTTTCTCGCGGCAAAGTTACCGCGATTATGGGCCCTTCAGGCATCGGTAAAACGACCCTGCTACGCCTTATCGGGGGACAATTGCTGCCGGACAGCGGGGAAATTTGGGTCGATGGGGACAATATACCCAAACTTTCACGCCGACGTTTGTACGACGTACGTAAGAAAATCAGCATGTTGTTCCAATCAGGCGCATTATTTACCGATCTTGACGTGTTCGAGAATGTAGCGTTTCCTTTGCGATGCCATACCCATTTACCGGAACCTGTTTTGTGCAGCACGGTACTGATGAAGCTTGAGGCGGTAGGGCTGCGCGGCGCGGCTTCGCTAATGCCTGCAGAGCTTTCCGGCGGTATGGCGCGGCGCGCGGCGCTGGCGCGTGCCATTGCACTGGATCCGCAGTTGATTATGTTTGACGAACCTTTTGTGGGCCAGGATCCTATAACCATGGGAGTCTTAATGAAGCTTATCGACGAATTGAATCATGCCCTAGGAGTGACTTGTATTGTGGTGTCGCACGACGTGCCAGAAGTATTAAGCATCGCCGATTACGCTTATATCGTCGCCGAACAGCACGTAATGGCGCAAGGCACGCCGGCTAGCCTGCGCGAAAATAACGATGCGCAGGTGCGGCAATTTCTTGACGGTATTGCCGATGGCCCTGTGCCTTTTAACTTGCCCGCCAAAGATTATCAAACCCAACTTTTGGGTGCAGGGAGTTAACTTTAGTCATGGTATTAGAAATTATTTCGTCCTTCGGACGTCAGGGTATCCGTCTTTGTCATAGTTTCGGCCGGGCCGGTATCATGCTATCCAACGCGTTGGTGGGTAAACTGGCGCTGAATGAACAAGGATCGCTGCTAGTAAAACAGCTCTACGGCGTCGGGGTGTTGTCTCTAGTAATCATTATTGTTTCCGGTCTATTTATCGGTATGGTACTGGGGCTGCAAGGATACATTATTTTGACTACCTACAGCGCTGAGTCTAGTTTGGGCATGTTGGTGTCACTATCGTTGCTGCGTGAGCTGGGACCGGTGATCACCGCCCTATTGTTCGCTGGTAGAGCCGGTTCGGCGATTACCGCAGAACTGGGTTTAATGAAAGCCACCGAACAGCTTTCTAGCCTGGAGATGATGGCTGTTGACCCGCTACGCCGGCTGGTAGCGCCCCGTTTTTGGGCAGGCGTCATTAGTCTGCCCCTACTGACGGCGATTTTTGTAGCCGTAGGAATTTGGGGCGGCGCCGTGGTCGGTGTAGATTGGAAAGGTATTGATAGTGGCTTCTTCTGGTCAGCGATGCAAGTAGCCGTAGATTGGCGGCAGGATTTGATAAACTGTGTCATCAAGAGTGTTGTTTTCGCCATTACTGTGACCTGGATTGCATTGTTTAATGGTTACGATGCGATTCCAACCTCAGAGGGCATCAGCTGCGCTACGACGCGCACGGTTGTCCACGCCTCGCTGGCAATTTTAGGATTAGATTTTGTGCTGACTGCACTTATGTTTGGGAACTGAGTTGATGCAAATCAAAAAAAGTGAAATCAGTGAAATCTGGGTCGGCGCTTTTATGATTATCTCCTTATGCGCCATATTGTTTCTTTGTTTGAAAGTCACGGACCTCCGTTCCATGAACGGTGTCGCAACCTACCGGATCAGCGCCTCTTTCGATAATACCGGCGGGCTAAAAATTAACTCACCAGTTAAAGTTGGCGGCGTAGTGATTGGACGGGTAGCGAAGATTACTCTTGATCCACAAACCTACATGCCAAAAGTCATCATGGATATTGAACAAATTTATAACCACATACCAGATACGAGTTCCCTTGCCATCCGTACTTCAGGATTATTGGGAGAACAGTACCTGGCGCTGAATATCGGCTTTGAAGATCCGGCAATGGGCACGTCTATCCTTAAAGAAGGTGGGGTGATCCAGGATACCAAGTCGGCGATGGTGCTGGAGGATTTAATTGGCCAGCTCTTATATAAAAATAGTAAAGAAGAATAGTAACCGGAGCGAGCTAGGGGGGGCGATGATACTTTTTCCTTCATGTAGCCAACTCATTGCTTGTCTACCTTTCGTCATTTTGTGAACTATCTGCCGCCGTTGAGCATTGGTGCAGCCTTACATAGGAGTAGAAATGCATGTTAAAACATTTACTAATGGTAGTGCTGTTAACGCTGGCACCGCTAACGCAAGCTGATAATGAAATCAACCCTTACCATTTGATGCATGATACGGCGAGCAAAACCTTCACCCGTCTAAAAAATGAGCAAATTAAAATCTATCAGGATCCTAACTATCTGCGTACCATTGTGCGTGAAGAACTGCTTCCCTATGTCCAGGTAAAATACGCCGGTGCATTGGTACTTGGGCGCTATTACCGTGAGGCCACCTCGGTGCAGCGAGACGCTTACTTTAAAGCATTTCAAGCCTATCTTGAGCAAGCTTACGGCCAAGCTTTAGCTCTTTACACTAATCAGACCTATCAAATAGCACCAGAAAAGCCGCTGGGCGATGCCACGATTATCGCTATCAGAGTAAACATTATTGATCAAGGCGGTCGGCCGCCAATGCGCCTTGACTTTCAATGGCGTAAAAACAGTATTTCAGGTAATTGGCAGGCTTACGACATGATAGCTGAGGGAGTCAGCATGATCACCACTAAGCAAAACGAGTGGGCGTCAACGCTACGTACTAAAGGCATCGATGGGCTAACGGCACAACTGCAGGCTGCTGCAGTTCAGCCGATTACTTTAGATAAACAGCGCAATGGCTGACAAACTAAGCTGGCAAACGCAAGAGCAAACGCTCATTCTGCAGGGCGAACTTGATCGAGATACGCTGCTATCGCTGTGGCCACAGCGGCAGCAGCTGCTTACAGGTATTAACTTTCTAGATGTATCTGGTCTGCAGCGGGTCGATTCTGCCGGAGTAGCTCTTATGCTGCATTTTTATCACCATCAGCGTCAGTCAGGCTGTTCGCTGATACTAACCGGAGTAACCGACAGACTAAGCACGCTTATAGCCTTATATAAACTACAGGATATCCTACCCAGGGTGACGACTGCTGGTGCCATAGGCCATCCGAGCTAGGCAGTGTTCGGGGATGAAGATTGCTTCCTCTAGTACTCAGCGCTATATCTATTTCAGCAACTGGCCGGCAGATCCGTAAGATAAAGAAGACCGAAGCACGATTAATTTCATTTCCTGTCCTGGTTTCGTGCCTGTAAGATAGTGAGCTACTTGACTACCTAACAAGGTATACCTTATGGAAATAAGTACAATTAAAGAGGTGCTGATTAAAGCACTGGCGCTGGACGAAGCCCACGTAAGCGGCGACGATAACCATGTTCAGGTGATTGCGATCAGCGCAAAGTTCGCCGGCATGAGCCGAATACAAAGACAACAGCTTATTTATTCGCCATTAATAGAATACATTTCGGATAACCGCATTCACGCTTTATCCATCAAAGCCTACACCCCTGATGAGTGGTTGTGCGATCGCAAGCAAAACGGTTTTTAAATGTTTATCCTGACTGGTGGCCAATGAATGTATTCTATTAACATACACAGAGAACAGTTGTAATGGATAAATTTCGTGTTTATGGTCCCATCCAGTTAAGCGGCGATGTCATTATTTCGGGCGCGAAGAATGCGGCGCTGCCAATTTTATTCGCATCGCTGTTGGCGGAACAAACGGTAGAAATTCAGAATGTTCCCAAATTGAAAGATATCGACACCAGCATGAAATTGCTGAGACAGTTCGGTGCTAAAGTAGAGCGTAATGGATCAGTTCATGTGGATGCTAGCGACGTAAATGTCTATCGTGCACCCTATGAGCTGGTAAAGACCATGCGCGCATCCATCTGGGTACTGGGGCCGCTAGTAGCGCGTTTCGGTCAGGGGCAGGTCTCGCTGCCGGGCGGGTGCGCCATCGGGGCGCGTCCGGTTGATTTACACATCAGCGGTCTGGAAAAGTTGGGAGCCACCATTAAGCTAGAAGAGGGCTATATTAAGGCCTCGGTAGAAGGACGTTTGCGCGGTGCGCATATCATCATGGATAAAGTCAGCGTTGGTGCTACTGTCACCATCATGAGCGCTGCTACGCTAGCAACATGCACCACCATTATTGAAAACGCTGCCCGCGAACCGGAAATTGTAGATACTGCCAACTTTCTCATCATGTTGGGCGCAAAAATCATCGGCGCCGGCACTGATACAATCACCGTCCAAGGGGTTGAACGCCTCGGCGGAGGCGTTTACCGCATTCTGCCTGACCGTATCGAAACTGGTACTTTTTTAGTTGCAGCAGTAATTTCTCGCGGCTGGGTGCGCTGCCATGCCACGCGGCCCGATACACTAGATGCCGTGTTGGCCAAGTTGCGTGAAGCGGGCGCCGATATTGAAACCGGCAAAGATTGGATCAGCTTGGATATGCACGGTCAGCGTCCCAAAGCGGTAACAGTGTGCACCGCCCCCTATCCTGGGTTTCCCACCGATATGCAGGCGCAGTTCAGTCTGCTGAATCTGGTGGCAGATGGGACCGGGTTGATTACCGAAACAATTTTTGAAAACCGTTTTATGCACGTTCCCGAGCTCATTCGCATGGGGGCACGCGCCGAGATTGCAAGCAACACCGTTATCTGCCACGGCGTCGAGACCCTGTCAGGTACTCAGGTAATGGCGACTGATTTACGCGCTTCAGCCAGCCTAGTGCTAGCCGGCTGCATCGCTGAGGGCATAACAGTGGTGGACCGTATCTATCATATCGATCGTGGGTATGATTGCATCGAAAAAAAATTGCAGCGAATGGGCGCTAATATCGAACGCATTAGCGGCACATAAACGCTGTCTGAGCTACGTAGTAGCGTGAGGCTAACGCAATATTATATAAATACTGGCGTCGCCGCGCACGATATTAAGCGCTATAACAGCCGGTTTGGCTTCTAGCACTTTGCGTAATTGGGCCAGACTTTGTACCCGTTCGCGGTTCAGGCCGATTATTACGTCTCCTTTTTGCAGACCGATCGCGGCGGCAGGCGAGTCTTTTACTACCTCCTCCACCTGGACTCCTTTAGTGCCGTCCTTCAAGTGGCAGTTACTGAGTGAGGCTCCCTGCATGGCTGGGAGTAGAATTTCGTCACTGCTAGTAGCCAAGGCACTATCATCCAGAACTACCGATACCGTCTGAGGTTTGCCATTACGCAGAAGACCGAGCTTGACGGTTTTGCCAGGGGCTGTGGTGCCGACCTTGACCCTTAGTTCGGCGAAGCTATGAATCGATTTGCCTCCAACCGAGACGATGGTATCGCCAGCCTTAATACCCGCTTTGGCGGCGGCGGAGTTCTGTAGCACTTCGCTGACGAAAGCGCCGCGTTGGGTATTTATATTGAATGCCTTGGCGATGTCGGCAGTCAATTCAGTGCCTTTAATGCCCAACTGGCCGCGTTTCACCTCGCCGAATTCGATCAATTGCTGGCTTAGATTTTTGACAATATTGCTGGGGATGGCAAAGCCGATACCAATATTGCCGCCCCCTGGAGCCAAAATGGCGGTATTGATACCGATAAGCTCGCCGTTAAGATTAACCAGCGCACCGCCGGAGTTGCCGCGGTTAATGGAAGCGTCGGTTTGAATGAAATTTTCCAGCCCTTCAAGGTTTAGGCCACTGCGCCCTAAGGCAGAGATAATGCCGGAGGTCGCGGTCTGGCCAAGACCGAAAGGATTGCCCACCGCGACTGCAAAATCACCAACTTTAAGAACATCAGAATCGGCCATGTTTATTTCACTGAGGTTTTTTGGGGAAGGCAATTGTAGCAGTGCTAAATCAGTCTGCTCGTCATGACCTACTAATTTAGTATCGAACTCTCGTCCGTCGTTGAGCTGTACTTTAATTTTGTCCGCACCATTAACCACATGATTATTGGTAATTACATAGCCTTTGGCGGCATTGATTATCACCCCAGAGCCTAGGCCTTCAAATTGGCGTGTTCCGCTGTTGTCGCTTGGGATATCAGGACCGAAGAAATACCTGAACTCCTTGGGCAACGTTGGGCGCCGTACTAGCTGATATCCTTCGACATGGACACTTACGACAGCCGGCAGCACCTTAGCAAGCATCGGCGCCAGGCTAGGTATGGCCTGCTGACCAGCCACGACTTCGGTAGGAAGTGCCGCCTGGGAGGCGGCTAAGGTAACTAAACTTAATCCAAGACTAAGAGTCAATGCGCTGATTAAAGATGTTATTTTCATTGTAACGTTAACTCGTTTATTTGCTTAAATGGATATCCTAGCTTTTTCTCAGTTTGTACTGAAGCGTTTGTTGCTGACGCAGGTTACGGTTGCCGAAACTTATAGCTACCGCACAGGAATCATACCTACTAATTCGATAAGCGCATATTCGATAAGCGCATATTTCCATGTCATAATGACTCCTATTGTTAGTTTTTTGTACTGTAAATAATTTTATTACATAGTTAGCTTCACTATAACCGGTAACGTACTATCAGTGTAACTGGCGAGCGCTATAACGAGGGCTGGAACGCTATATTTGTAGTGTAGTCCACGCCGTTGTTGTAGGATGAGTAGCGGCACTATTTTATGTCATTTGATTTCATTCAGATTATTGGCTTATAATGTAGGCTTGCTAATATTAACAAATTAGAGTAATAGATTTATTTTCTGCATAATCTCCAGAAGAGATAAAGCTAAACTTAAATTTATACTTTTCAGCTTTATGCTGCGAGTGCATGACTAGCTACAGATGATACCATCTAGAGATGATAACTGAGGCTTTAAGGCTGACACCGATGTTTAAGGGGGCCTTTAGCCATGATGGAATGCAAAAAATAGAATGCAAAAACGTTCGATATTTAACTTTTACTTCTCTATTGGCTTATCTTACGTTAGATTGATTTGTTTCAACACTTCGATCGTACTAGCTATAGCTCTTTAACCAAGATAGGTTTACGTTTACACACATAAGCTAAAATTTATGTAAGCTTTATCAATAGTTATTAAATCGTTTGGTTGTTATACCAACGTATAATTGCAGACTGGGTACGTTTTTAATGAAAACTTTTACAGCAAAGCCAAAAGCCCTCAAACATGACTGGTATGTTGTCGACGCTGAGGGAAAAATCCTTGGCCGTCTTGCTACTCAACTGGCTTACCGTTTGCGCGGTAAACATAAAGCAGAATATACGCCACATGTAGATACCGGTGATTACCTTATCGTTCTGAACGCTGAGAAGGTAGCCGTTACCAGTAACAAGCGTAACGACAAAATGTACTATCACTATACCGGCTACGTTGGTGGTATAAAACAAGTTACCTTTAAAGAAATGCTGAACCGTCGTCCTGAGCGTGTTCTTGAAATCGCAGTTAAAGGCATGCTACCAAAAGGTCCCCTGGGTCGTGCTATGTTTCGTAAATTAAAAGTTTATGCCGGTACTGATCACAATCACGCGGCACAGCAACCACAAATTCTAGATATTTAATCAGGGATTATAGGTAATGTCTAAAAATCAATATTACGGTACTGGTCGCCGTAAACACTCCTCGGCTCGCGTGTTCTTAAAGATGGGCAGCGGGAACATAGTTATCAACCAGCGTAGTCTTAATCAGTACTTTGGTCGCGAAACTGCCCGCATGGTCGTGCGCCAGCCGCTGGAACTGGTCGATATGGTTGGCAAACTAGATTTTTACATCACTGTGAAAGGTGGTGGAATCTCCGGTCAGGCAGGCGCCATTCGTCACGGTATTACCCGTGCGCTGATAGCATATGACGAAACTATGCGTACTGATCTGCGCACAGCGGGGTTCGTTACCCGCGATGCGCGCCAGGTTGAACGTAAAAAAGTTGGTTTGCGTAAAGCACGCCGTAGTACGCAGTTCTCTAAACGTTAATTATGTTCGCAAAACAAACCCGGATTACTCCGGGTTTGTTATTATTGCACTCAAATGTTTATGTACTTTTGACTGGCTTGTTTTTTTATTCATCTGCCAGACTTGTGTTGCTGGTTACTACTTCCGGTTCCAACCGGTGGGCGTGGCGATGGGTTCAACGGCAGACAAATCAAAAAATGGTTAGGGTTATTGGCGGTATTTCATAATGAATTCGGAGGTGTTCATGGCTGTCGCTACCAACAAACGTTCGGTGATGACGCTTTTTTCCGGAACAACCGATATTTTCAGCCATCAAGTCCGCATCGTATTGGCGGAAAAAGGGGTCAGTGTCGAAATTGAGCAGATTGCATTAGATAAGCTGCCGCAGGACTTGATTGATCTCAATCCATACCATACTACTGTACCGACGCTGGTCGATCGTGAACTGACGCTTTACGAAGCCCGCATTATTATGGAATACTTGGACGAAAGGTTTCCTCACCCGCCGTTGATGCCCGTCTATCCTGTAGCGCGCGGCACCAGCCGCCTTATGATGCACCGTATCGAAAACGATTGGTATAAGCTGATGCGTACCATAGAGCATAGCAGCGGTAGCGAAACAGATAATGCCCGTCGCCAACTGCGCGATGAGTTACTGGCGATAGCGCCGGTATTCAACGAAGCGCCCTTCTTTATGAGCGAAGAATTCAGTTTGGTAGATTGTTACCTAGCGCCGCTTTTGTGGCGACTACCAAAGTTGGGCATTGATCTGGCCGGAGTAGGCGCCAAAGAGCTAAAAGGTTATACTAAGCGTGTATTTGAACGCAACGCCTTCTTGGCTTCATTGACTGAAGCAGAGCGTGAAATGCGTCTGCAGACCCTGGAGTAAAGTTAATCATGAAGATAACTCAACTATTACCATGCCGGCCGTATTTGCTGCGCGCTTTTTACGAATGGTTGCTTGATAATCAGCTTACGCCACATCTCTTGGTTGATATCACTGTAGATAGAGTAATGGTGCCGATAGAGTTTGCTCGCAACGGGCAGATTGTACTGAATGTTGCTCCGCACGCGGTAGCTAATTTGGCGCTGGACAATGATGAAGTGCGGTTTCATGCTAGCTTTGGAGGCATACCGAGACAAGTTATTGTGCCTATACCAGCTTTACTAGCAATTTATGCTAGTGAGAACGGTGCCGGCATGATGTTTGAGCCAGAATCAGCCTCTGAACAACAAGCACTGTCGGTTATTAGTAGTAGCGACCGATCAGCCGATACACAAGCTGAAGCTTATGAAGAAGATGAGCAGCAGCTGACGCCGCCGCGCGCCAGCCAGCCTTTGCTACGGCTGGTGAAGTAGCTCTGACAAGCGGACGCGTATTATTTACGCGTCCCCGCCAACAGTCGGGGGTTATTGACATTATTATCGTAGCGGCGTTCTCCTCTACCAGAGGTAGAGCAGTCACGATAACTGTCAAAGCTACGGCGGCCACCGTTACGGCGTTCTCCACCGCGTGACTGTGCTTTACCGACAAATTGCATATTGATCGGCTTGTTCAGAATACGTGTGCGTGTGAAGTGAGACAACAGTTCACTGGGCATCCCTTTGGGCAGCTCGATGGTAGAATGGGACGCAAATAACTTAACATTACCGATACAACGACTGCTGATATCCCCTTCGTTAGCGATCGCACCAACGATATGACGCACTTCCACGCCGTCATTACGGCCGACTTCAATACGGTAGAGATCCATCTCTCTCACATCACGACGTTGGGCACGCTCACCGCCGTTCTGAAAGTCATCACGCTCGTGGAACTCGCCACGCCGCGGCCGGCGTTCGATAACGGGATCCGGCAACAGGATGAGCGGACGCTCGGCTGAGGCCAGCTTTAACAACGCCGCTGCTAGCGTTTCCATATCTAGTAGCTCATCCACCACTAGCTGCAGTTTAGTTAGTAGCGCACGGTACACCTCCAGGTCACTGCTCTCCAGTTGATTTTGGACTCTAGCAACAAATTTAGCCAGACGACGGGCGCCCAGCACTTTGTTTGTCGGCAGTTTAACTTCGGGAATGGTAAGTTTCATGATGCTTTCGATATTGCGCAGCAAACGGCGTTCGCGGTTTTCTACGAACAGTAGTGCCCGTCCGGCACGACCGGCGCGGCCAGTACGGCCGATACGGTGCACATAGGATTCGGCATCCAGCGGGATATCGTAGTTAATCACTAGACTAATTCGCTCAACGTCTAGACCTCTAGCGGCTACATCGGTGGCTATTAGTATATCCAGGCGGCCATCCTTCAGGCGATCAAGAGTCTGCTCGCGCAGCGCCTGATTCATATCGCCGTTAAGCGCGGCGCTATTGTAGCCACTGCGCTCAAGCACTTCAGCAACTTCCAGCGTCGTATTCTTGGTGCGTACGAAGATAATGGCGGCGTCAAAGTCTTCAGTTTCTAGGAAACGAATCAGCGCTTCATTCTTACGCATGCCGTATACCGCCCAGTAACTCTGGCTAATATCGGGACGAGTGGTCACGTTAGACTGTATGCGTACTTCTTGCGGCTCATTCATAAATCTGTGAGTAATGCGGCGAATCGCTTCCGGCATTGTGGCAGAGAATAATGCAGTCTGATGCTTGGCTGGCACCTGCGCCAAAATGTTTTCCACATCTTCGATAAAACCCATGCGTAGCATCTCATCCGCTTCGTCCAGTACCAGCCCGCTCAAGTTAGACAGATTCAGCGTGCCGCGTTTTAAGTGGTCTAGCAGACGGCCAGGAGTGCCGACCACCACCTGCGGTCCTTGACGCAAGGCACGCAGTTGCACGTCGTAACGTTGACCGCCGTACAGTGAAATTATATTGATGCCTTTCATATACTTAGCGAAATAGTCAAATGCTTCGCTAACCTGTACTGCCAGTTCTCGGGTAGGCACTAGCACTAGTACCTGTGGAACCAATAGCTCAGGCTTAATATTGTTCAACAGCGGCAGGGAGAAGGCCGCTGTTTTGCCGCTGCCGGTCTGTGCCATACCCATTACGTCATGCCCAGCTAGCAGCGGCGGAATACAGGCGACTTGTATGGGAGACGGTTTTTCATAACCGAGATCGATCAGTGCGTTCAGAAGCGGATTTTTCAGCCCAAGATTGGCAAAAGAGGTTTCTAATTTAGACATGTACACGTGCCTCATTATTATGATTTCTTGACGGCCAGTCTACCTCATCTTGAAAACTGTTCTTTATTTTCATCAAAAGTGTGAACTGGCTTAAATTAAATTTAAAACGCAAAAATCTGCCCTCACTCGCGCAGGTGAAAAAATTTTATGATGTTGACTCATGTTTTACTTTCAACAGCTATTGCTGATTACAGCTATTGCTGATTAAGGTTTTCTTGCCCTTAAAGGGCTTTTTGCCCTCTCCTAGAGAAGGAGAGAGCGATAGAAGCTCAAGGCTATCATATAAGCGCCATCTATCCTGACTAGGAGCTCGCTTCCTTAATGCTCAGGCGAATGCGCCCTTGACGGTCAACTTCCAAAACTTTAACCGGTACTTTTTGTCCAAGTTCTAGATAATCGGCTACTTTTTCCACATGCTTATCGACAATTTGAGAAATATGTACTAACCCTTCTTTACCCCCGCTGATAGCAATAAAGGCTCCGAAATCAACGATGCGGATCACTTTTCCATTATAAACGCGTCCTACTTCCAGTTTAGCTGTGATCTCTTCGATACGACGAATAGCATGAGAAGCTTTCTCACTATCAGTGGCTGACACTTTTACTGTGCCGTCGTCTTCAATTTCAATAGTCGTACCGGTTTCTTCGGTTAACGTGCGAATCACCGAGCCGCCTTTACCAATCAAGTCTTTAATTTTATCTGCATTAATTTTGATCGTGTAAATACGCGGAGCGAATGGGGAAATATCGCTGCGCGGCATGCTGATTGCTCGATTCATCACTTCTAGTATATGCATACGCGCCTCCTTTGCCTGATAAAGCGCTACCTGCATGATTTCTCTGGTAATGCCTTCAATTTTAATATCCATCTGCAGTGCTGTGATACCTTCGCGGCTTCCTGCGACTTTGAAATCCATATCGCCCAGATGATCTTCATCACCTAGAATATCGGATAGTACCACAAAGCTATCACCTTCTTTTATTAGCCCCATGGCGATACCGGCTACGGCCGCCTTAATTGGAACCCCAGCATCCATTAGCGCCAGCGAAGCACCGCAAACTGAAGCCATAGAAGAAGAACCGTTAGATTCGGTAATTTCCGATACTACCCGCACGGTATAAGGGCATTCAACGATATTTGGCATAACTGCTGACAACCCGCGTTTAGCTAGACGGCCATGGCCAACTTCCCGCCGCTTCGGTGAACCCACTATACCAATTTCACCTACACAATATGGCGGGAAGTTATAGTGTAGCAGAAAACGGGCAGTACGTTCACCCGTCAGCTCATCAAGATTCTGTGCATCGCGCTCAGTGCCGAGGGTGGCTGTAACCAGCGCCTGGGTTTCGCCGCGGGTGAACAGCGCCGACCCATGGGTGCGCGGTAGTATGCCAGTGCGTATATCCAGTTCGCGAATCATATCTTTTTCACGGCCATCAATACGCGGCTCGCCACGCAGCACGCGGCTGCGTACAACTTGTTTCTCCAAGTTGCCCAGGGTGGCTTGAATTTTCTCTTCATGAATGGAATCGTCTTGACTAATTAATTGCTCTACTATATCAGCTTTGATAGCATCAACCATAAGATAACGCTTTTGCTTCTCAGTAATGCGGTAGGCATCCCCCAAACGGCTTTCCGCTAATTCAGCGACCAATTTATGCAATGAGGCGTTGGCTTCCTGTGGCTTCAATTGCCATTTTGGCTGGCCGGCTTCGTCAACAAATTGCCTAATGTTCTCGATTACCACTTGTTGCTGTTCGTGGCCATACATCACTGCGTCCAGCATCTGATTTTCGTTCAGTAGTTGTGCTTCCGACTCCACCATCAGTACCGCGTTAGCGGTACCAGCAACTACCAGATCTAGCCGGCTAGAAGCTAGCTCAGTCTGAGTAGGGTTTAATACATATTGGTCGTTGATATAGCCTACACGTGCGGCGCCGATGGGTCCACTGAATGGAATACCTGACAGGCTTAGCGCAGAAGATGCGCCGATCATCGCTACAATATCTGGGCTGACTTGCGAATTAATCGATACCACCATCGCGATAACCTGTACTTCATTCAAAAAACCTTCTGGGAACAGCGGACGAATCGGCCGGTCGATCAAGCGTGAAATAAGCATTTCACCTTCGCTTGGACGACCTTCTCGTCGAAAGAACCCACCTGGAAAACGACCGGCGGCGTAGGTACGTTCCTGATAGTTGACAGTTAGTGGAAAGAAACTCTGGCCCGGTTTTTCTTTTTTAGCGCCAACTACGGTAACAAATACTGCGGTGTCGTCCATGCTTACCATGACTGCGGCCGTCGCCTGACGGGCCATCATACCGGTTTCAAGCGTTACGGTATGCTGACCGTATTGAAACTTGCGAACAATTGGATTTAGCAAAATCATTTCCTTTTTAAAGTGATTCCTTCTAAAACATATCGCCCACTATTGACTAAAGACTTTCTTTAATAGAAGAGAATCTACTGAGATAGCACTTACCAACTAAGGACATATCCCCCGCAGCCAGCGCTACCTAGAAGATAGAAGAAAGAAACAACATAATATAAGATAATAAGACCCACCTATCTCCTACTATCTAGCTTAGCGACGCAGATGAAGACGTTCGATAAGGCTGGTATAACGCACTATATTTTTACCTTTCAGGTAGTCGAGCAGCTTACGACGCTGTGAAACCATGTGCAACAGACCACGGCGGCTATGGTAATCTTTTTTATTTTCCGCAAAATGGCCCTGCAAATGACTAATCTGAGCGGTTAAAAGAGCAACTTGAACTTCAGTGGAACCGCTGTCTTTGGCATCATAGCCGAAATCAGAAATAATCTTTGCTTTCGCCTCAACACTTAGAGACATTATAACACCCCAAAATGATTGTAAAATAGATGGTCGCTGATCTCTAACTGCAGCAACCAGCTTCATAAGCTAAACTATTTTACGCTCATTCTAAGCCTAGCGCAAGGTCTATACCTATGCCTAATAGTTCTTATGGCTTCGCTATCAGGCGCAGCGGCGTTAAAAATCCAGGTATAGTAATTTCACCGATGCCCAAAAAGTGACGGAACTGACCTTCTGTCAAACGCACCAATCCTGCTTCTAATGGCGTTGTAATTGCTACCTTTTGTCCAAGCTGTACTCGCGCAGCGATGTCTGGCGGAAGATGTACTGCTGGCATGTCCGCCACCGCGCTATCTATTGATAACAACAGCGCATCTAGCTGCACCTGAGTTTCAGGCATATTAGTATCGATAGCCAAAAGCGCGTCTAAAGTGATCATGCGTGCGGTAGAATAGCGTGCCACTGTCAGCCGACGTAGCACTTGGACGTGTGCACCGCAGCCTAGTCGCTCCCCTAAATCGTCGATAATAGTGCGAATATAGGTGCCTTTGGAACAATGTATCTCCAATACTAACTGGGTCAGGTTCCAGTGCAGCAGCTGCAGACTGTAGATCTCGATAGGTCTCGCCTCTCGTGCTATCTCAATACCTTGTCGCGCATATTCATAAAGTGGTCTGCCTTGATATTTAAGCGCAGAAAACATCGATGGCACCTGAAAGAATGCCCCGCGAAAAGCTTCCAGTGACATTACCAGCCGTGCCTTATCTAGGACAACTGGACGGACGCTAACTATCTTGCCCTCTGCGTCAGACGTATCAGTACGTTCGCCAAGTCGCGTGGTCACACGATAGCGTTTATCTGCATCCAGCAAATACTGAGAAAATTTAGTCGCCTCGCCGAGACAAATAGGAAGCATCCCAGTTGCTAGTGGATCCAGTGTACCAGTATAGCCTGCTTTCTTTGCACGAAAGAGCCATTTAATTGTCTTCAGCAAATAGTTGGAGGACAGTCCAATAGGTTTATCCAGCAACAGAATACCGTCAATATCGCGACCACGGTGGCTAGGACGGCTCATCAGCGCTCTTTATCCTTGGGGTGTTTTGCTATCTGGCTGATTAGATTAGACATACGCATGCCTTCTACTAAGGAATTATCGTAGGCAAAGGTTAATTCGGGCATTACCCGTAGATACATAGCTCTACCGAGTAGACTACGGATGAATCCCGCAGCTTCTTGAAGCGTGCGTATGCCGTGGTTCACTTGTTCAGGGGTTTTGGCGTTCAAAAATGTAACGAACACTTTAGCATAGACCAAATCGCGCGATACATCGACGCCGGAAACCGTGGCCATGCTAACGCGTGGATCTTTGATCTCGCGTTGCAAGATAACAGCTATTTTTTTCTGCATCTCCTGGGCGACCCGCTGGGTGCGACTATATTCTTTTACCATTTTCAATACTCCAGACAGGCAGGGAGGCGAAACAACCCTTCCTGAGAGGTAACTTCTGATAATATGTTATCAGGCAATAGTGCGTTGGATCTCGACAGATTCAAAGACTTCAATAATATCGCCTATATGTACGTCATTGTAATTATTCATGCAGATACCGCATTCCATACTGTTACGCACTTCATTTACATCATCTTTAAAGCGGCGAAGCGACTCCAGTTCACCTTCATAAACCACTACGTTTTCATGCAGTAAGCGGATCTTATTATGGCGTTTAATAACACCTTCAGTTACCATACATCCAGCGATAGTGCCTAACTTAGGCGAACGGAACAGATTGCGTACTTCCGCCAGACCGATGATTTTCTGCTTGTACTCCGGGACAAGCATGCCGCTCATCGCCTGTTTAACTTCATCTATCAAATCATAGATTATCGAGTAGTAACGTAGATCTAGATTTTCTGCTTCGATGACACGGCGAGCGGAAGCGTCAGCGCGAACGTTAAAACCCATCAAGATAGCGTTGGAAGCTGCTGCTAGGGTCGCATCGGTTTCTGTGATACCGCCCACGCCTGAGCCTACTATCTTTACTTTGACTTCATTAGTAGACAGAGTATCCAACGCATTTTTAATAGCCTCGGCGGAACCCTGCACATCAGATTTTAGCACGATGTTCAATTCAGATACTTCTCCTGCAGTCATATTGGCGAACATATTTTCCAGTTTTAATTTATGCTGGCGTGCCAGTTTAACTTCGCGGAACTTTCCCTGGCGATAAAGCGCCACTTCACGGGCTTTCTTCTCGTCACGTACTACTGTTGCTTCGTCGCCAGCGGCAGGTAACCCAGATAAGCCCAGAATCTCTACCGGAATCGACGGGCCGGCTGAGGCCACATCACAACCAACTTCGTTGCGCATGGCGCGCACATGGCCATATTCCAACCCGCACAAAACAATATCGCCTAGGTTGAGAGTGCCTTCGCGTATCAACAAGGTAGCGACCGGACCGCGTCCTTTGTCCAGAAAAGATTCTATGACTACGCCACTGGCCATACTGTTGCTGATAGCTTTCAGCTCAAGCATTTCTGCCTGTAGTAAAATAGCGTCTAGTAGATTATCAATGCCGGAGCCAGATTTGGCTGAGACATGTACGAACTGGCTTTCACCACCCCATTCTTCTGGAATGATGCCGTACTGGGTTAGCTCATTTTTAACCCGATCTATATCGGCTTCCGGCTTATCAATTTTGTTGACCGCTACCACTACCGGCACTTTCGCCGCTTTGGCGTGCTGAATAGCTTCAATCGTTTGTGGCATCACTCCGTCATCTGCGGCTACAACCAGCACCACGATATCAGTAGCTTGCACACCGCGGGCGCGCATAGCAGTAAAAGCCGCATGCCCAGGGGTATCGAGAAATGTTATCATGCCGTTGTCGGTTTCTACATGATAGGCACCGATATGCTGGGTAATGCGGCCCGCTTCGCCGGCCGCCACTTTGGTGGAACGAATATAGTCCAACAGCGAAGTTTTACCATGGTCGACATGCCCCATGATGGTTACTACCGGAGCTCGCGGCTCAGAGGCGGCGGTTATACCGCCGGTATCGCGGTCAGACATTACCAACTCTTCTAACTCGTTTTCACGGCGCAAAATTACTTTGTGGTGCATCTCTTCCGCCACCAGTTGCGCTGTTTCCTGATCGATTACCTGATTAATTGTTACCATAGCACCGAGCTTCATCATTGCTTTGATGACCTGCGCACCTTTTACCGCCATCTTATTAGCCAGCTCAGCTACGGTAATGGTTTCACCAATAATTACATCACGGTTAATTGCCTGCGTCGGCTTGTTAAAGCCCTGCGTTAAGGTGCTAGGTTTACGCTTGCTCTTACCGCCGCGGCCTACGGCGCGTGCTTCTTCGCGATCGGCCTTAGATTCTGATAGGCGGCTGTTTTTTTTCTGTTTTATGGCTTTACCGCCACGGGTCCGGTTGCTACGATCGACTTCTACCTTACGATCGTTTTCGTCTTCAGCTTCACGGGCATGAAGGGAGGTCGTGATATGATAATCGGTGGTATCTTCTTCTGCTAGATCAGGCGTATTATCCCAGTTAATACCACAATTTTCGGCCATATGTCTCGCTTCTTCCGCAACTTGGCGGGCTTTTTCTTCTACCTTACGATACGTTTCCTCTTCCGCCTTAAGTCTTAGCTCGGCCGTTTTGGCTTTACGGCGAGCTTTTTCAGCCGCTTGTGGTGACTTAGTTATCTTATTGATCTGCTGCTGGTTAGTCAAAGAATCTATTTTTGCTACTGTACGTTGTTTCGCTTGTTTAATAGCATCAAGCTTAGTCTTGTCTTCAGCAGCCAGTTCTACTTTTTTTTCGGTCTCAATCTGCCCTTTTTCGTCTGCTACGTGTTGTAAAGATAGCTCTTCCGCTTCTATTTCGGCTTTTTCTTGCACCTTTAGATCTTTTTGTACGTAAGTCCGTTTTTTACGCACTTCGATTTGTACCGATTTACTTTTACCGCTGGTGCTGGAAATATTTAAGGTACAGCGTGTTTTTCTCTGTAAAGTTAGTTGACTTGGTGCTGTGCCCAGATTACGTTTTAGGTGTGCTAGTAAGGTTTCTTTTTCCTGCTGAGTTACATAATCCACTGCTGTCTTATCAAGACCAGCATCAGCAAATTGCTGTACTAGGCGATCGACCGGAGTCTGTATTTCTGTGGCGAGCGATTTTACAGTTACATCTGTCATGCTGTTTTTCCTACTACATTATTCATACTAAAATTTATTACACGTTGTATTACACGTTGTCGCTAAACCAACAAATATTGCGTGCGGCCATAATCAGCTCCCCAGCCTTTTTACTACTGAGCCCTTCAATATCTGACAGTTCATCGATACCCTGTTCGGCCAGCGCTTCTAGCGTACAAACACCATGCTTCGCCAGCTTAAATGCCATTTCGCGTTCAAGCTCAGGCAGACCTAGCAATTCTTCAGCTGGCGTGCCCCCGTGGCGACTCTCTTCCTGTGCCAGAGCAAGGGTGGTAATCGCATTCTTTGCCCGTTCACGTAGTGCTTCTACAGTCTTCTCATCCAGCCCGTCAATTTCCAGCAGCTCATTGATAGGCACGTAAGCTAGCTCCTCAAGAGAGGAGAAACCTTCTTCCATCAAGACCGTGGCCAAATCTTTATCGATATCTAGGTTTTTAGTAAAGATATCGATAACCGCATAGGCTTCGACTTGATTTTTTGCCTGTAGATCCTCTAATGTCATAACATTTAGCTCCCAGCCGCTAAGCTGGGAAGCCAACCGGACGTTTTGTCCATTGCGGCCGATAGCCTGAGCAAGATTACCAGCTTCAACCGCGATATCCATGGTGTGCTTATCTTCGTCCACTACGATGGAAGCAACATCAGCAGGCACCATGGCGTTGATTACAAACTGGGCTGGATTATCGTCCCACAGCACGATATCAATACGTTCCCCGCCTAATTCGCTAGACACAGCCTGCACTCGGGCACCGCGCATACCGACGCAGGCACCGACTGGATCGATACGTTTATCGTTGGTTTTTACAGCAATTTTTGCCCGTGAACCAGGATCACGAGCAACTGCCTTGATTTCAATGATTTCTTCGCCGATTTCCGGCACTTCAATACGGAACAGCTCAACCAGCATTTCAGGACGAGAACGGCTGATAAATAGTTGCGCACCGCGTACTTCTGGACGCACAGCATATAAAACGCCACGGATTCGGTCGCCAGGACGAAAATTTTCACGCGGGAGCATGTCCTCACGGCCAATCACCGTTTCGGCATTATTGCCCAGATCAAGGCTGATGCTATCTCGGTTAACTTTTTTTACAACACCAGTCAAGATTTCGCCTTCGTGACTACGGAATTGATCGACTATAATCTCTCGCTCGGCTTCACGGACTTTTTGTATGATGACCTGTTTGGCGGTCTGAGTGGTGATACGGTCGAAAACCACTGAGTCGATTTTATCTTCGATATAGTTGCCAAGTTCGGCCGATGGATCGTCAAACTGCGCCGCTTCTAGAGTGATTTCACGGGTAGGCTGCGTAACAGTTTCCACGATAAGCCAACGTCGAAAGGTCTCGAAATCTCCTGATTTGCGATCGATGCTAACGCGTACTTCGATTTCCTGTGCATATTTTTTCTTGGTTGCCGTAGCTAGTGCTGTCTCTAACGCTTCAAAAATTTTTTTTCGCGGTACTTCTTTTTCGTTGGAAACTGCCTCAACAACAGCCAGAACTTCTTTATTCATCCTAGTTTTCCTCAGGAAAACGTTAAAATTGGGGTACCAGGTTTGCTTTCTAGATATTGTTTAAAGCTAACACTAACCACTTCAGCTTTTACTTCCCAAAACATAAAAAAAGGGCTAATAAGCCCAGTAGTACTTTACTGAAACAGTAAACATCCCAACTTTGTAGATTGAACATCTTAGATTGAACATCTGTTAAGAGCTGGTTATAGCTGGACTGGTCTTGCAGCCTATTAGTTAGGCTAGCAAACTGGTTGCTCCACTCTAAAATTAGGCAATTTAATGTTAATCTAATAACTATAAAAAAGCAAGTTATCTCTGGGATTGGTGCCGAGGACGGGACTTGAACCCGTAAGCCTAATCGGGCACTACCACCTCAAGGTAGCGTGTCTACCAGTTTCACCACCTCGGCACTTTAAGATAGTTCTTCGTGAACAATGTTTATTAAGGGATATGTTTACTTAGTTTTGCTAGGTTTTGCTAGCATTACGTCTGGTGCCTTATTCATATAAGGACTTTGGTTGAGATTATCCCACTGGCTAATCTTTTGACCATGATTACTGCTCAAGTTACCCAACACTAGGCTGAGTATGAAAAACAGCGTTGCCAGCACGGACGTCATACGAGTCATAAAGTTACCAGAACCGCTAGAACCTAATAAGGTGCCAGAAGGGCTAACACCTAACGATGTTCCCGTATCAGCACTTTTATTTTGTTGCAACATGATCAGTACAACTAAACTGACCGCTACTAACAAGAACATAACTAACAGAGCTTGGTACATAATTTTGGGTTATTCCTTGCGGCATCATAATAATCTTCTGATATCAGATCAAATCTAATAACTAAAAGGAATACAAATGCTACCTAAATTGCTCCTTGCAAACAAGGGCATTTTGTAGATAGTGAACCGTTTGGGGCAAAAATTTTCAGCAATGCTAGCTAGCAGACTTGCTCTGTTTTTTCTCCCTCTACCATGATACGTACGAATGAGTGGCTTAGTTACAGACTTAAGCAGTAGCACCCGCCTACACTACACTACTGGATAACTGATGTTCAACTTCGGCGCGTGCTTGTTTCACCGCTACATCCTGATCTCCCATGGTGGGACCGCAGATTAATGCCGTCAGGCTGACAGCCAAAAGTCACTACATATAGCGCCCGGACGCTTCTTAATAAGCTAAGCCAAGTGCCTCTTACGTCATTATCTGTTACTGTATGGTTTTAACATAGTTTTATTAGTATTATTTTTAGTATTCGGCGTACGTGGTTCATCTACCGGTGTTAGCGCTCGCGGCGTGCCTTCGTCTCCATTGTTGCCGGAAACAGTATCGTCCCAATCAGCAGGTGGCCTAACCGCTTGACGACCCATCAAATCTTCTATCTGTGGTGCGTCAATGGTTTCATATTTTATCAATGCATCCTTCATGGCATGTAGGATATCCAGATTTTCCATTAATAGTGTACGGGCGCGGATATAATTACGTTCGATGAGCGACTTTACTTCCTGATCAATGATACGCGCCGTCTCATCGGACATATGCTTCGCTTTGGCCAAAGAACGGCCGAGGAACACTTCGCCCTCTTCCTCAGAATATAAAAGGGGCCCAAGTTTTTCCGAGAAGCCCCATTGGGTTACCATATTACGGGCAATTGAGGTAGCTACTTTAATATCGTTGGATGACCCGGTCGACACTTTAGCTGGACCGTAGATGATTTCTTCAGCCAGGCGACCGCCGTAAAGAGTCGAGATTTGGCTTTCCAACTTCTGTCTACTAGCGCTAATTGCATCTTCTTCTGGTAGAAAAAAAGTTATGCCAAGAGCGCGACCTCGCGGAATAATTGTTGCTTTGTGCACTGGATCGTGTTCCGGCACTAGACGGCCAATTATGGCATGGCCAGCCTCGTGGTAAGCGGTCGACTCCTTTTGCGCTTCTGTCATCACCATGGAGCGGCGTTCTGCACCCATCATAATTTTGTCCTTGGCTTTTTCAAATTCAATCATCGATACTACGTGCTTATTATCACGTGCGGCAAACAGCGCTGCTTCGTTTACCAGATTAGATAAATCGGCACCAGAAAATCCCGGTGTACCTCGGGCGATTACTAATACATTCATATCTGGGGCTAAAGGTACGCGGCGTATGTGCACTTTCAAAATTTGTTCGCGACCACGCACATCTGGCAAGTCAACTATAACCTGTCGGTCAAAACGGCCTGGACGTAGTAGTGCATGGTCCAGCACATCGGGACGGTTAGTTGCTGCAATGACAATAATGCCTTCGTTGCCTTCGAACCCGTCCATTTCTACCAGCATTTGGTTCAGGGTTTGTTCACGCTCGTCATTACCACCGCCAAGGCCTGCGCCACGTTGGCGGCCTACAGCATCGATTTCATCAATGAAAATGATGCAGGGCGCGGCTTTTTTTGCCTGCTCAAACATATCGCGCACGCGCGAGGCGCCCACACCAACGAACATTTCAACAAAATCGGAGCCGGAAATAGTGAAGAATGGTACCTTAGCCTCGCCAGCAATAGCTTTAGCCAATAGTGTCTTACCGGTTCCAGGTGGGCCGATCATTAGTACACCTTTTGGGATCTTACCACCCAATTTCTGGAAACGACTCGGTTCGCGCAGGTAGTCCACTAGTTCACTGACCTCCTCTTTCGCTTCATCACATCCAGCAACATCGGCAAAGGTGGTTTTGATCTGATTTTCTGTCAGCATACGTGCCTTGCTCTTACCAAAAGACATGGCACCTTTCCCACCACCACTCTGCATTTGGCGCATAAAAAAAATCCAGACCCCTATCAGTAACAGCATCGGGAACCAGGATATAAAGATGGAAACTAGTAAGCTGGGTTCCTCCGGCGGCTCTCCTACTACTTTAACGTTTTTAGTTAAAAGAATATCGAGTAGCTTGGGATCGTTGACTGGAATATAGGTGATATAGCGGTTACTATCCTTTCTTGTAACGTTTATCTCACGCCCGTTAATACGCGCTTCTCTTACCTGATTCTGATTCAATTCAGACATAAAAGTAGAATAATCTATTTTACGCCTATTGGACTCGCTGGGCCCGAAGCTTTGGAATACCGACATTAGAACGACTGCGATAACTAACCAAAGAACCAGGTTCTTTGCCATGTCACTCAAAGGATTAACCTCATATTACAACGGTGTTAACAATTAGCGTAGGGTACTTACTATACTTATACTTTGCGCCCTTTCGCCACAAGGTACACTTCGCGGGAACGGGCTCGAGAAGCGTCTGGCTTACGAAGCTTGACATTTGTGAACAGAGAACGTATTATCCGCAGGTATTTGTCAAACCCTTCTCCCTGAAAGACTTTCACTAGAAAACTACCACTCGGTGTCAAAACATCAAGACACATATTAAGTGCCAGTTCTACAAGATACATGGATTTGGGAATATCCACCGCAGGCGTTCCACTCATATTAGGAGCCATATCGGATAAAACTACTTGTACTTTCTGTTCGCCAACCAGCTCAAGGAGTTTTTGAAAGACCATGGGTTCACGAAAATCTCCTTGTAAAAAGTCAACACCAGCCATTGCGTCCATCGGCAAAATATCACAGGCTATGATACGCCCTGTTTTTCCTATCTGCGTGGCGGTATATTGTGCCCAGCCGCCCGGTGCTGCTCCCAAATCTACCACTGTCATGCCTAGTTGAAACAGCTTATCGCTTTGCTGTATTTTAGCAAGTTTAAACCATGCACGGGAACGTAGCCCTTTTTTTTGTGTTTGCTTAACATATGTATCGTTAAAGTGTTCTTGCAGCCAACGGCTAGAGCTTGCAGAACGCTTTTGAGTCGTCATTGTATTTACAACTACCTTTGATAAAGTGCAGAGATAAATAAATTTATCTACTTAAACTCTAATTCTTAAATATCGATTAAATCAGATTTAGCTAATACGCCATGAGATGGCGGCAGAATATGTCTTTTTCAATTCTAAATAAATAAAAAAATAAAATGTCTGGCTTATTCGTTAAAACAAGCGTTATGACGAAATTAAATAGGTGCCTCACGAGGCTTATTAAAATAATAATTGCTGCGAAAGTTAGAAGGTTCATTATTTACCATTAGGCTATTCATAGGTACGCCACATTGATGATTTTGTATTCTACTTCTCCACCCGGAGTTTTGATAACCACTATATCTCCTTCTTCCTTGCCTACGAGCCCACGGGCGATAGGCGAATTGATAGAAATTAGGTTTTGTTTAAAATCGGCTTCATCGTCGCCGACAATACGATAGGTTTGTTTCTTTTCATTTAGTTTTTCGATACAGATCGTCGCACCGAAAATTACTCGACCTCTAGGCATCAATTTGGTCACATCTATTACTTGTGCGTTCGACAATTTTGCTTCAATTTCTTGAATGCGGCCTTCACAAAATCCTTGTTGTTCCTTGGCAGCATAGTATTCTGCATTTTCTTTTAAATCGCCATGTTCGCGGGCTGCAGCGATGGACCGAATAATTTCTGGTCTACGAATGCATTTAAGATATTCAAGTTCTTCTCTTAGTTTTTTAGCCCCGCTGAGGGTCATTGGAATTTGGTTCATAAGTTTACTCTTAAATAAAGTATTATTTACTAAAATAATCAAAGTACTATCTAAAGTTACCGGTGTTAGAGTGGCGCGTAGTTGGTATAAATATTTCACCAAGAGTGTGGATCATCTTTTTGACTGCCAAGTTGAAAATAACACGGGATATCTGCCATTAAGGCGACTACTAGCAAGCAGGCAAGATGGTGATCGTTAATGCGATATAAGTAGTGATGCGCGGCAGGGATAAAACATGTAGCGAGAAGATGAACTATAGTTATGGATACTTTAATTAAAGTGATAATTTTTGATAAACTTATTATCCAGTCTGTCTTACGTAGCCTTAGATTTCCGTTTACTGGAGTTACTCAATATGTTCACTAGCCTAATCCTACATGAACTTCACTTTCACAGCCCGTCCACTAGCGTCATCCTGATTTTTTTAGGATAGGATGCGCAGTTTTAATAAACTTCATCACATCACTGCATAGTGCCTTAACGCCTTTGCGGTTGGCGGCAGAAATAATATAATAATGTCCCTGCCAGTCGAGCTTCTCTACGATCAATTTAGCACGCTTTGCCCCGTCATCTTTGGCATCAAGTAAGTCAACTTTATTGAACACCAGCCAACGCGGTTTAGCAGCCAACTGCGCGTCATACCGTTTTAACTCGGTAATTATAATACTGGCATTGGCTACCGGATCCGAGTTATCAATCGGCGCCAGGTCGATAAGATGCAGCAATATACGGCAACGCTCTAGATGTTTTAAGAAGCGGATCCCTAACCCTGCACCGTCAGCTGCCCCCTTTATCAGACCAGGAATATCGGCGACGACAAAGCTTTGCTCGTTATCCATGCGCACTACGCCAAGACTTGGCACTAAGGTGGTAAAGGGATAATCAGCTACTTTTGGCTTGGCTGCCGACACTGCACGGATGAAAGTAGATTTGCCAGCATTAGGCAGCCCAAGCATTCCTACATCTGCTAACAACATCAGCTCAAGCTGGAGTTCACGGATCTCACCTTTTGTCCCATCGGTTTTCTGCTGAGGAGTACGGTTAATAGAGGATTTAAAACGGATATTGCCCAGCCCATGAAAACCACCTTTAGCCACCATCAGACGTTGCTCATGCCGGGTCATATCACCAATAACTTCGTTAGTAGCTCGATTCAGCACACGGGTCCCGACTGGCACTTTAATAATGATGTCTTTGCCTCGCTTACCGGTACAAGCAGAACTTGTACCGTTTTGGCCGCGCTCTGCGCAAAATTTTTTTTTAAACCGATAATCGATAAGGGTATTTAGATTTTCATCAGCAAGTATCCACACGTCGCCGCCGTCACCGCCGTCGCCGCCGTCAGGACCGCCGTGGGGTATAAATCTTTCCCGGCGGAAACTAACGCAACCATTACCACCGTCTCCCGCTACTACTAAAATAGTAGCTTCATCAATAAACTTCATGCGAACTTTCCGTAAAATAATTCACCTGCTGTGTGGCAGGATCTTTATTAGATCTATTTTAAAATAGATAGTTACTATTGTCGTAGATCTGCTAGCGTATTAGCTTTCAGTTAAGTAAAGATCTTGATCGAATGTAGGCTACTATTACAAAACATAAACAATCTGCCTAGTGCTATTTAGCACCACTTATAAACTACAGAATAAAGTAAAAATTACTACAGGGAGAAGATTTCACTTGTCCATAATAATGCTGACAAATGTACGGTTCTTTGGTCCTTTTACTTGAAACTTGATTTTCCCTTTTATTAAGGCGAATAGAGTATGATCTTTCCCACAGCCTACATTTATTCCTGGATGGAATTTAGTTCCACGCTGACGAATAATAATACTGCCTGCATTGACCGATTCGCCGCCAAAACGTTTAACACCGAGTCGTTTACTTTCGGAATCTCGACCATTACGTGTGGAGCCGCTAGCCTTTTTGTGTGCCATGAATTCACTCTCGCTTTATTGTAAGAGGATGGAACTGCTAATACTAGTAATTTTAATATCAGTGAACCACTGACGGTGGCCCTGATACTTACGGAAGTGCTTACGGCGACGGAATTTTATAATCATTACTTTATCGCCACGACCATGAGCAACGACTTGTGCTGTAATTTTGCAATCTTTAACAAAAGGACTGCCGATCTGGATGTTATTGTCGTTGGCGATCATCATAACCTGATCAAATTCAATCTCTGCCCCTTTTGAGAGGGGCAATTTCTCAAGGCGAATAATTTGACCTTCGATTACCCGATGTTGTTTACCCCCACTTTGGAAAACTGCATACATAATCAACTCCGCTTTCCATAAAACTCAATCTTTTAATAATCTTAAACTTACGTTACTATAGCATAACTAGTAAATTATAAGTAATAAGCTTGTTACAGACAAGTACCAAATACATACAGTAAGCGAAAAAATTAGATAGTAAGGATCACATGAAGGTTTTTGGTTTATTAATCGTTAAGGTTAAGAATCGTTAAGGTTAAGTATGAATCGAGCGATAATCGTAGTAAGTCTAAGAAAACTTAACATGCTTATTGCGTGAAAATACAGGCATAGCTGTTATAGCTATATGCATTAACGGAAGAACTTATGGTTATGCTTATATGCAAAAGCAAGTTATGCCGCTTACTGTAATAATTTTAGACGGCATTTCACTACTATTGGGTTTTAACAGTACGTTGATCGGCATGGGAATGTATGATAGCCATTGTACGAAGAAAAGATTTCTTATGCACCTTAGCCCATCGCTACCAGCTACTAGCTAACCGTAAAATAAAGAATCTTTTTTTATGAACAAATTATGACTTTTCTACTATTCTACTCTTGCAAATCCTAATTTTTACTAAAAATGTGTAATGATCATCTGGCTCATTCTGCTGTGCCCAGATGTAGGCAATGTAGCCATAGCACCTGCATGATGTTACGTTTGTAATGTACTAATAATGTACGTCTTATCTATGTTAAAACCAGCTCAAGATAAAATTATAGTTTCTACATACAATAAAGTCTATTAAATATAATAATATTATATTTTATATAATTACTTTTAGTTAATGGTTAATATTGGATTTAAAAAAAAATGAGAATAGTTAGAAAAAATAGCTTAGAAGAAATTAACGGTACTATCCTTATTCCAGCTGGAAGAGGATTTTTAAAAAAATTATTTGCCTTTTCAGGCCCAGGAGCTCTAGTAGCAGTAGGTTACATGGATCCAGGTAACTGGATCACCTCAATTCAGGGCGGTGCGCTATACAGCTATTTGCTGCTATCGGTTATCTTAATTTCTAGTTTAATTGCAATGCTGCTGCAGGTTATGTGCGCTAAATTAGGCATTGTTACCGGGATGGATCTAGCTCAAGCAACCAAAACCCTAGTTGGTAAACGTACCGCCATAGCACTGTGGATCACTACTGAATTAGCTATTATCGCGACGGAAATAGCTGAAGTTATTGGTAGCGCTATTGCGCTGAACTTACTATTTAAAATTCCGCTGTTACTTGGTGTAAGCATTACAGTACTAGACGTTTTTTTACTACTAGTATTGATGAAATTTGGGATCAGGAAAATAGAAGCTCTTGTATTTACTCTTATTGCTACAATTTTTATCATATTTGCCTATGAAGTAGTGCTAGCCAATCCTAATCTATTGAGTATAGTGCACGCATTTATTCCGCAGAGCGATATTTTCACTGCCCATGTATCTGGCGGCGATTCGGCTTTCTTTATAGCTCTTGGTATTATTGGAGCAACAGTAATGCCACATAATCTTTATTTACATTCCTCTATTGTTCAGTCACGTAAATATGATCGCAGCGATGAACAAGCGGTGAAAGACGCTATTCGCTATGCGACTATCGACTCGAACATACAACTCAGTTTTTCATTTATTATTAATTGCTTATTGCTAATTCTCGGAGCCACACTTTTTTTTGGCAAACACCCCAATGAAATTGGCCGTTTTGCACAGCTCTATGATGTTCTACAAGACCATAATATGGTCGGTGCCATTGCTAGTTCCACCCTTGCCACCTTATTTGCCGTTGCTTTATTGGCCTCTGGTCAGAATGCTACTATTACCGGAACCCTTACAGGACAAATCGTTATGGAAGGTTTCATTAATTTTCATCTCCCATTTTGGCAACGTCGCATGATTACCCGTCTTATAGCTATTATGCCAGTCGTAGCCTGTAGTTATTTTTTGGGGGATAAGGGAGATGTTGTTGAGAAATTGCTGGCCTATACACAGGTTTTTTTAAGTATTGCGCTTCCTATTTCGATGGTGCCGCTATTATACTTAACGTCATCTAGAAAGCGTATGGGTAAATTTGTCAATTGTAGGCCATTTATTATATTGGGCTGGCTTGCTACCGTGATATTAGTCGGCTTAAATATACAGCTTATTATTGAAACTATTCAAATGCTGTTAAGTTGATAATCAAAGTGTCGATTAATAAATCTGATTGATTCAGGTCATAGCATTATCATGAATTTCGAGTGTGTACTTTTTATAGTAACTCCTTCTATTATCGGTGCTTCCATATATTTTTATGGACGACTTACAATCATAATCAACGCCCAACGCGTTGATAGGGATTAGGATCGCCCGGTTTGCGGGTTTTTAGTAATTTAAGTACCCAAGTATATTGTTCCGGATTTGGCCGCACTAACTTTTCAACCTCCTGATTCATACGGCGTGCGATGGTGATATCATCTGCTTGAACCAGCCGATCATTCATCGGCGGCAAAATATGAACATGTAAGAGGCTTGTTTTCCCATTATATACCGGAAATAGCGGGACGACAGTAGCGTGACAAACCTTCATTAAGCGGGCAATAGCAGGTAATGTCGCTTTATAAGTTGCAAAAAAATCGACAAATTCGCTACGTTCAGCACCGTGATCCTGATCTGGTAGATAATAGCCCCAGTAGCCCTGGCGCACTGAACTTATAAACGGTTTTATGCCGTCATTACGGGCGTGCATACGGCCGCCGAATCGGCGGCGTACGCGATTCCACATATAGTCCACCAGTTTGTTACGTTGATTATGGAACATGGCTGCCATCTTTTGACCGCTCGCCGCCATCAGCATTGCCGGCACGTCGACTGCCCAACCATGCGGTACTAAGAAAATGACATTACACCCATCACTACGCAGCCGATCGAGCAGTTCATACCCATGCCAGCGCACGCGTGACTGCACTTTTTTCAGATTACAGCAGGCTAGTTCAGCCATTAAAACGGTGGATTGCGTCATACAGGCAAACATATCATCAATAATCGTTTCACGCTGTACCGCGTCAATTTCTGGTAAGCAATAGGTTAGATTAACGCGAGTGCGAAAACGTGCTTCTTTAGCTATGCGTCCTACTGCCCGCCCAAGCGCACCTAGAATAGGATCGCGCAGTCTTGGTGGAACCAACGTAGCCGCGGCAATAGCGCCGATACCCAGCCAAACGCCCCAATAACGTGGCGCATAAAAGTATTTTTTAAAAATAGGGATAAATTCAGTCTGTCTCTTTTGATTATATTCCATTCTTATCCCTATGCTGAGAAATAAGAAATAAGAAAAACTACGGCTAGCAACATTACATTACATTATTACATTACATTATATTACCTTTTTTATTTTTATGCTTATAGAGAAAAGCAGCAGACACTATGTTAGTTAAGTTGAAGTTGGGGCAGTATTTTTTTGA
This sequence comes from Candidatus Hoaglandella endobia, assembly GCF_900044015.1. GTDB lineage: Bacteria > Pseudomonadota > Gammaproteobacteria > Enterobacterales > Enterobacteriaceae > Hoaglandella > Hoaglandella endobia. The sequence goes on from NZ_LN999835.1 coordinate 101,894, forward strand.
CCTGGGCGATATATTCCATGCGATCGCTGCCGGTCAACTCCTCCGTACGCGGCAGTTTTGTGGTCAGAGGATTAACTGCCTGCTGGTTGATCCATACTTCAAAATGCAAATGCGGACCGCTGGAGCGGCCGGTGTTACCAGATAACGCGATACGATCGCCACGCTTTACTTTCTGACCCTGTTTTACTAGCAGTTTTTTCAGATGCATATAGCGAGTCATGTATTGACAGCCGTGTCGGATAGCCACGTAATTTCCAGCGGCGATATCCCGCTTACTAACTAGTACCCCTCCGTCACCTACCGCCAATACCGGGGTTCCGACCGGTACAGCGAAATCGACGCCACGGTGAGGTGTAATACGCCCAGTAATCGGATTTAGTCGGCGTGGGTTAAAATTAGAAGAAACGCGAAATCTTTTCATTGTAGGAAAACGCATAAAACCGGACACTAGGCCGGACGCATCGCGATTATAAAATTTGCCATCGTCAGCGCGAAAAGCATAATAATCTTTACTACCAGTACGTAAGCGAACCCCTAGCAGCTGGCTCTGTGTGTTTTTTTTGTTGTTTAGTGTTTCCCGTGAGGCCAATACCACAAATTGATCCCCTTTGCGCAGTTTGCGGAAATCTAATTGCCACTGTAACGCTTTAATAACCGTGTTGACATCACTTCTGGTTAAACCGGCTGCACGAGCACTGGTAACAAAACTGCCGTTGATCTTGCCTGTAAAGATGGTGTTACGCCATTCTCCAGTTAGATTTGTGATACTTTCTTGAAAGCCGTCTTCTATGCGGTCATAGGTTCTAGTTTCACGGCTAGAGATATTCCAAGTCAGGCGCTGCAAATCACCATCAGCGGTTTTTCTCCAGGAGAGGGACTGACCTATCTTCAGATTACGCAGTGTGGGATAAGACTGCGCTAGTACGGTGATATCGTCAATACCAATGCCATCTTGGGTCAGAAGGCTAATTAAGGTATCGCCAGTTGAAACTAAATATTCATGTACGCCAGCTGCTTCACCTGCTATCAGCTCATTTAATTTATTTTTCGTTAAATCGGCGTCAATATCAGGCGGTTTTTCCAAATTTTTGTTGGTCTCAGCGATCAGCTTGCTTAGGTGATAGTCTTCCAACGGAATGACGCTATTGGCTGGTGGTGCTACCACAGTGGCGCAAACGTACGGTCGCCAAAAGGCGACCGCTAAGGTTACTACTATGGTAAGCGACCCCAGTATGAAAAACTGGGATCGCGGTAAATGATTAAACGCTAGAGCGAAGGTGCTGGCTATTAACTGCACTAATAACTATCCTAAAGCAGGTCACAGTTTGCTTCACTAACTGTGTGCTGAGTTTTGTAGTATAAGAACTGGTGTAAGAACTTAATTTTGGCTGTTTTTTAGTAAAGATCTCATGCCATAGCATAATAGTACTTATTAAAAGTCTTGTATATGTCTTGCGAAAGACGCAATATTTTCTCTCATGCAGAGAGTATTGTAACGATCTTTTTGTCAAGATACTTACTCTGTTATCATTCAATGGTATTTTTATAATAGAATGACTCGTGGAATCTACGCTCTCTTCTGCTTGATTGGTTATTAAGCAAAATCTTCGGGGGGGATAGTAAAGTTACCAACGTGATGAGCGGCTCTTCTGGTTACCGTTCTCCGTTTAGAGGCGGCTAATTGGTGGAGGCTGCTTTTTTTGCAGTGCATATAACTGTCTGATCTTTAAATATCAGACCAGGTTATATTTATAACTAATTCCTGCTCGTACTAAAAAAAATAATTTATCGATCTATTATATTTAAAATCTAAATATAATAGATAAATTTATCCTTATACTAATAGATAAATTTATCCTTAACCAACCTTTTAGGAGCCATTTTTAGAATAAATATAACTTTATATAAAGCTCTCGCTCTAGCAACAATATAATCAAGCTTTAGTTTAGACGCTCTTTGATACGTGCTAATTTACCGGTACGTTTACGTAGGTAATACAGTTTAGCTTGACGTACGGCACCAAAGCGTTTTACGGTGATGCGATCAATACTCGGAGAGTATGTTTGAAACACTCGCTCAATACCTTCTCCATTAGAAATTTTTCGAACAGTAAATGCAGAATACAGACCGCGGTTACGAATAGCGATAACCACGCCATCAAATGACTGCAGCCGTTTTTTGCTGCCTTCAACAATCCATACCTTAACTTCTACCGAGTCACCAGGGCGGAAAGGCGGTACGTCCTGCTGCTTTATCTGTTCTTGTTCAATTTGTTTAAGAATGTTGCTCATAATTGATTATCTTACCTTACCCTAGCTAAACTTACAGTTTTAGTTAGCGAGCCAATTGGCCGAATTATGTTTAATTATCTTGCTGCATAAACTGATAGTCCCGCTGGAATTCTATAAGCAAAGTTGCTTGCTCGTTAGTCAGAACTATTTTTTCTAGAAATTCTGGTCTTCGTAGCCAGGTACGGCCTAAAGCCTGTTTCAGGCGCCAGCGACGAATCTCTGCATGATTTCCCGATAACAATACTGATGGTACCTTTATGCCAGCTAGCATCTCAGGGCGGGTATAATGAGGAAAATCCAGCAAACCCTCAGTAAATGAATCTTCAGCTGCGGAAGCAGTATGTCCCAGCACACCAGGAATCAATCTAGAAACAGAATCAATTAGTACCATTGCTGCTAATTCGCCGCCGCTAAGCACATAATCACCCACTGACCATTCCTCATTAATTTCGGTGAGGATTAAACGCTCATCAATACCTTCGTAACGACCACAAACTAGAATCATATTCTGATTGGCTGTGAGCCCTCTCACACCTTGCTGATCAAGCTTACGGCCCTGAGGAGAGAGATAGATCACTTTTGCCTCTTCTCCTGCCTGATTTTTCGCCTCGTGAATCGCATCTAGTAAGGGTTGTCCCATCATCAGCATGCCTGGTCCTCCGCCGTATGGACGATCGTCTACTGTATGATGTCTACTATGGGTAAATTCACGTGGGCTCCAGCAACGTAAGTTCAGTAGACCATTTTTTACGGCTCGGCCAGTTACCCCATAATCGGTTATAGCGCGGAACATATCGGGAAACAGGCTTATGACACCAATCCACATCAACTCATATCCTCAGTATCGCTATCGTCAATAGCTGGCTTTAAAAGCTAGGATCCCAGTCAACTTTAATGATACGTACCGCAATATCGACGTGTTTAATCACCTGTCCTTCAAGAAACGGGATCAATCGTTCCTGTATGCAGAAAGCATCTTTTTTTAAGTTCGCTTTTACTACCAGTACATCATTAGAGCCGGTTTCTATCATATTGATTACTTGACCTAGCTGATAACCACTGACGGTGACAACCTGGCAGCCCAGGAGATCCTTCCAGTAGTATTCACCGCTGTTGAGATCCGGTAATTGCGAGGCGTCTATGAAGATTTCGCAATTTATTAGCAACATTGCAGCTTCACGATCCTTTACATCCCTTAGTTTGATGATCAGGTTGTGATTGTGGCGCTTCCAGTTGTCAAGTAAGAGTGGCTTCCACTCCCTCGCCCTTTTGATGAACCAGGGATGATAAGCAAAAATGCTTTCAGCTACTTGTTCTGTTGCTGAGAATACTCTAAGCCAACCATGAATGCCATACGCCGAGCCAATTTTGCCTACAACTACTGGCTCAACAAGTATTAATTTACTAATTTTTTTTACTCATTATTTAACTAGTAAGAGCTACTATGACGCCGTTCTTTTTGCGTCTTTGATAAGCACACAGACTCTCTCAGAAACCTTTGCTCCCTGGCCAACCCAATGTGCTATACGATCTAGATTTAAATGCAACCTTTCAGCCTGACCGGTCGCGATCGGGTTAAAAAATCCAATACGCTCAATAAAGCGACCATCTCGCGCATTGCGACTATCGGTCACGACGATTTGATAAAACGGACGTTTTTTAGCACCACCAAGTGCCAACCGAATTTTTACCATAACATCCTCTTGAATTAATAAAATCACCTGGTCTCGTAGGGGATCAAGGGACCAGGCCAGGCTTGTAATTTTATAGTTATTGTATCCAAATAACTAAACTCTTACTCATTTCGGAATAAAAAGCAATTAATATTTAACTACCGAGAACTCCAGGCGGCATCATGTCTTTTATACTACGCATCATTTTTGCCATGCCGCTCTTTTTAATTTTATTGATCATGCGCTGCATATCGTAAAATTGTTTCAATAGCCGGTTGACGTCATGCACTTGCATACCAGAACCAGCGGCAATACGGCGTTTACGCGATCCTTTAATAATTTCAGGATTACCGCGCTCTTTGGCGGTCATTGAACTAATAATAGCCTCCATGCGCATTAGGACTTTATCGTCCATCTGCGAGATATGATCTGGCAACTGACTGATGCCAGGTAGTTTACTTATTATGCTAGCCATACCGCCCATATTACGCATTTGTTTTAATTGTTCCAGGAAGTCTGTAAGGTCAAAAACATCGCCTTTTTTTAGCTTACTGGCCAGCTTGTTCGCCTGTGTAAGATTAACTTTGCTTTCGATCTCTTCAATAAGAGACAGCACATCGCCCATGCCGAGGATACGCCCTGCTAAGCGATCAGGATAAAATGGCTCCAGAGCATCGGTTTGCTCGCCGACGCCCATGAATTTTATCGGTTTTCCGGTGATATAACGAATGGACAGCGCCGCTCCGCCTCGCGCATCGCCGTCAATTTTGGTCAGGATTACCCCAGTGAGTGGCAGAGCCTGATTAAAGGCTTTGGCTATATTAGTGGCATCCTGACCAGTCATCGAGTCCACAACAAACAGGCATTCAACAGGTTTAATAGTAGAGTGAATGGCTTTAATTTCTGCCATCATTTTTTCATCTACATGCAGACGACCGGCGGTGTCAACTACTAGTACGTCATAGAACTTAAGTCGGGCTTGGTTTAATGCCTGAATTACGATATCAAGCGGTTTTTGACTAACATCGGAAGCAAAAAAATCTATGCCTACGGTTTCTGACAGTGTTTTAAGCTGCTTGATAGCAGCCGGCCGATAAATGTCGGCAGAAACCACGAGAACTTTTTTCTTTTGTTTTTCGCGCAGAAGTTTTCCTAACTTAACTACGCTTGTGGTTTTACCAGCTCCTTGTAGGCCCACCATCAGCACTACCGCTGGCGGCGGCACCGCTAAATTCAGAGCATGGTTTTCATCTCCCATGATATTTACTAGCTCGGTATGTACTAACTTGACAAACTCCTGTCCCGGAGTCAGGCTTTTATTGATCTCGTGACCGAGCGCGCGTTCTTTTACTCGGTTAATAAATTCCTGCACCACCGGCAATGCTGTGTCTGCTTCTAGCAGTGCCATACGAACTTCACGCAGAGTATTTTTGATATTATCATCAGTCAGACGACCGCTGCCTCTAATATTGCGTAAAGTGCACGATAATCGATTGGATAAATTTTTAAACATGGTATTTACTCAATAGTTTTGAGATGCCTTCACCGTTCAGATGAGCAAGAATAAAGAACATCAATTTATGCGAGTAGTATAGGTAACGATAAAATCGGTACAACATTGATATTATTCTACTTTATTTAAACACTATTTTTGCAAATAGTTAGCCATAATTAGCTCAAATATGCCGATACCATGCTCTTGATTAATTGCTTGAGAAAAAGCGCAGAAATCGCATACCTACTATTGAGCGCTTTAGCAAAGCGTCGTAGATCTTTTCTTGCTCCTCAGCAAGAGCCAGAGGAAACAAGAGGAAAAGATCCAGAAATAGTGCCTGGGCAACAGGAGTGAGAAATTCCAGCAGGAGCAGGACTTCAGCAAAGTCGGTTTAGTTATGGGTAAGTGCAGAGCCAAAAGAGCCAAATGATTTGGTATGTGGAGTCTGCGCTAAGTTACCGTTAGCGTTGATACGCAACTATTCACGCTCTACGCCACGGCGTATACCATTGAGTATCTGAGGATGGACTTCAAACCAGGCAAGTGCTTTTGATATATCCGGGGGTCAACAAATTGATCTCCATCAGTTAACAATTTTTAGCTAACGTTAAATTTTAACGTCCCCAGATATCTCAAGCGCCACTGTTTGTCGCTGGCTAGCAGCTGGTAGGTTAGCTGATCCCGGTCCCTTTTTCATAAGAAAAGTAGGGACACTACGGTGCTCTTGGTTCAATAACATCCGGATAAACAGCAAGAACGTTGGTGCATCCGGGAGGATTTGAACCTCCGACCGCTCGGTTCGTAGCCGAGTACTCTATCCAGCTGAGCTACGGATGCATGTTAATGGCGGTGAGGGAGGGATTCGAACCCTCGATACAGCTATGGACCGTATACTCCCTTAGCAGGGGAGCGCCTTAAGCCTCTCGGCCACCTCACCTATGCGCTAAAAATAGTTCCCTGCCACTACGTGGCATTTATTTTACTTCATGGACCTGATAAGTCAATTTTTTTTGACATTTCGTAAAGTAATTGTTTACTTGCTATAAAACTTTTTATAGATCACTGCTAATTTAGCAAGTTAACAGTTTACAATTATTCAACTAACTATTAATCCATTAGTCTTTAAGTAAAAAAATAATAGAAGAGAAATAAGAAAAATGAGAATACTGATTAATCGGCTATCTGGCAGTCCAAGGAGGACAGTTCCCAAGCATTGGCATTTTCTTTTTAAGAGACACAGAATTTTTTATAATCATTTCGACTGATACAGAAGTGATAGTGATCATGTATCACGTATTCTTCTTCTTTTTCTTCTTTGCTATAGGACTTAATTTTACGTTCTGCCTTTTATTAAGTTTGCTAGATTAATTAGCAAGTTAGACTAATCTTAGTTTTGCAGCTAACATCTTTTCTAAGCTTGAGAGCGCGTTAGGCAAAGCGCTGCTCTTACTGCCACCTCCCTGTGCCAGATCGGGACGCCCACCACCTTTTCCATCAACCTGCTGTGCTAGATAACTCACGATCTCCCCGGCCTTAATAAAGGCGGTTAAATTTTTTGTTACGCCGACTATCAGGCTCACTTTACCATTTGCTACAGTAGCTAGTACGATAACGGCAGATTGCAATTGGTTCTTCAGACCGTCTACCATTATTGGTAACATTTTCGGTTCTACGTTCTCTAGTTGACTTACTAGCACGTTGACCCCGTCAATATCGCGCACGTTATGGCTCAGCCAGGCGCTTTTCTGCACAGCTTGCTGATTCTTAATTTGCTGAAGCTCTTTTTCTAACTGACGCGCACGTTCCTGTAGTGCCCGCACCTTATTGACTATCGTTTGGTTGTCGCCTTTTACTAACTGAATAAGTTGATGCACTAATTCGCTTTGCTGATGAATAGAATTCAACGCCTTCTCACCGGTTATTGCTTCAATACGTCGGATACCTGCAGCAGTACCTGATTCAGAAACTATGCGAAAAAGACCTATATCACCGGTGCAGCGGGCATGCGTACCACAGCATAGTTCAATAGAAACATTTCCCATGCTTACAACCCTTACCTGCTCCTCATACTTCTCATCGAATTGTGCAATTGCCCCTTTATTCCGCGCCTCTTGTAGCGCCATCATGTCTACTTTTATCAAAAAATTACGTCTTATCTGCTGGTTGACGATAGCTTCGACCCCACGAATCTGTTCTGGTTTCAGCTTTTCATGATGGGAAAAATCGAAGCGCAAGTAGTGATCATTCACCAGCGAACCTTTCTGCTTGATATGGTTGCCGAGCACTTGATGCAAAGCGGTATGTAACAAATGGGTAGCAGTATGGTTAAGGCGAATGTGCTCGCGTCGCTCTTTGTTGACATTGGCAACTACTTGCGTGCCATGTTTGAATTCGCCATATATGAGCTCACCAATATGACCAAACGCCTTCCCGTATTTCTTCGTGTCAATAACCTTAAAAAACCCGGAATCTGCTTTCAGTACACCCTGATCGCCTACTTGACCGCCTGCTTCGCCATAGAATGAAGTTTCGTCAAGCACAACTACCGCCGCCTCACCCTGGCAAATTGCCTTTACTGGCTGGCCATTACGGAACAATGCGGTTACCCGCCCCTGATGTTCTAGCTCCTCGTATCCAAGGAAACGAGTAGTCTTATCTACGCGCAACAGACTGTTGTAGTCGACACCGAAGCATCTAGCTTGACGGGCCCGCTTACGCTGTTCCGCCATGGAGCGCTCAAATCCCGCTTCATCAACATGTAAATTACGTTCACGACATACATCGGCGGTCAAATCAAGTGGAAAACCGTAGGTATCATAAAGAAGAAATGCCGTCTCTCCATTAAGGGTATTGCCCGCAAGTGTGGACAACTCCTGGTTAAGCAGAGCCAGGCCACGCTCTAGTGTTCGAGCGAACTGATCTTCTTCCGCACAAAGTACTTGTTCAACCATCTTCTGTTGTAGCCGGAGCTGATTAGCGGCACTACCCATAATTTCAATAAGCGGTGCCACCAAGTGATAGAAAAATTTATCACTGGCGCCCAGCATATGGCCGTGGCGAATAGCGCGGCGAATGATCCTGCGCAGGACATATCCCCGACCTTCATTGGACAGCACGACGCCATCGCTAATCAAAAAAGCGCACGAGCGAATGTGATCGGCAATAACGCGCAAAGATTTGCTTTTAAGATCCCGGGCACCTGTCAGCCGGGCTGCGGCTTCGATAAGCGTCTTGAATAAGTCGATATCGTAGTTTGAATTAACTTGCTGCAGCACTGAAGCGATGCGTTCTAGCCCCATACCAGTATCTACCGAAGGTTTTGGTAACGGTAGCAGTGTGCCGTCGGCCTGACGATTAAATTGTATAAACACTAAATTCCAAATTTCTATGTAGCGATCACCTTTCTCCGTATTGCCCGGAGGGTTACCCCAAATATGGTCGCCGTAGTCGTAGAAAATCTCGGAACAAGGACCACAAGGACCAGTATCGCCCATCTGCCAGAAATTATCTGATGCGTAGGCACTACCCTTATTATCCCCAATGCGAATAATGTGCTCAGTTGGAACACCGACTTCGTTGGCCCAGATGTTATAGGCTTCATCATCGGTGGCATATACCGTAACCCACAGTTTTTCTTTAGGAAGATTAAACCACTGCTTGCCAGTCAATAGTTCCCATGCAAACTGGATGGCTTCTTGTTTAAAATAATCTCCAAAACTAAAATTACCTAACATCTCAAAAAAGGTATGGTGGCGCGCGGTATAGCCAACATTTTCTAGATCATTGTGTTTACCACCTGCGCGCACACAGCGCTGCGAAGTAGTTGCTCGCCGGTAAGAACGGTTATCTAGGCCTAAGAAAACATCTTTGAATTGATTCATTCCGGCGTTGGTAAACAGCAAGGTTGGATCATTTTCAGGCACTAGTGAGCTGCTTACTACCACTTGGTGGTTTTTACTATGGAAAAAATTGAGAAACGCCTGACGAATCTCAGCGGTGCTTGTATTCATAGTTGTTCCTGAATCAGATAAATAATCAGATTCTAAGCATAATAGCGTACTCTTATAACGCTGCAGTAGCTTTTAAGCTCATAAAAAGTAGAAATATGACTGTTACAGACAGGTTGTGCTTCTTTGCCATCATTGCTAGAGCATCTGACCAGAACACCATACAGTTTAATCAAATTGAGTCTAGGTTATCCGTGGTGTTAGCGACAACTAGTTGTGGTTAGCAATGCCGTTTTCACAGCAGTTGAAAATTATTTATTCAATCTCTGGCTCAACGGTCCTGAGTAGGCTGTTATCTTCAGCACTGTGCAACATAATTTCACGTAATTTCTTGTCTAATTTAGCTGTTAACTCTGGGTTCTTCTTTAAGAAGTTACAGGCGTTTGCCTTGCCCTGACCAATCTTCTCTCCGTTATAGCTGTACCAGGCCCCGGCTTTCTCAAGCAGCTTATACCTTACCCCTAAATCAACTAGCTCGCCGCAAATATTGATACCCTTACCGTACATGATCTGGAATTCTGCTTGTTTAAATGGCGCCGCTACTTTATTTTTTACAACTTTAACCCGGTTCTCACTACCCACGACCACGTCACTTTCTTTCACCGAACCGATGCAGCGGATGTCCAGACGGATAGAGGCGTAGAACTTAAGTGCATTCCCGCCTGTCGTGGTTTCAGGGTTACCAAATATCATGCCGATCTTCATACGGATCTGATTGATGAAAATTAACAACGTATTGGCGTGTTTTAAGTTTCCTGTTAGTTTGCGCATTGCTTGACTCATCATGCGGGCCGCTAAACCCATATGGGAATCACCAATTTCGCCTTCAATCTCGGCTTTAGGCGTCAGCGCTGCTACAGAGTCGACAATGATGACGTCTACTGCGCCAGACCTGGTCAGAGCGTCACAGATCTCTAACGCTTGCTCGCCTGTATCCGGCTGGGCGCAAAGTAGAGTGTCGATATCGACACCCAGTCTTTTAGCATAGATAGGATCAAGGGCGTGCTCGGCATCAATAAAAGCACAGGTTTTTCCTTCGCGCTGAGCCGCAGCGACGACCTGCAGCGTTAGGGTGGTTTTTCCCGACGATTCTGGCCCATAGATTTCAACGATACGACCCATAGGCAGCCCCCCCACCCCCAGCGCGATATCCAAAGATAGAGAACCAGTAGAGACCGTTTCTACATCCATAGAGCGATCTTCACCTAGACGCATAATCGAACCTTTGCCGAATTGTTTTTCAATCTGGCTCAGTGCTAATGCTAACGCCTTTTGTTTATTCTCATCAATAACCATTTAAAATCCTTTCAAGCTGGGAGCGATATTGCTACCCTATATTTTCTAATTGTAGGTAATGGATGTTAATTGTACTGTTTAGATAGACAGTACAATCAGATTTTATTTGCTAAATATAGCTCATCATTATTTAGCCTCAAAGTTTAATGAGCATAGACTACCAACCTGTTTTTTCTTACAACCGTAGTAAAAGTAATTTTTTGAGGATATCCTCCTATAGAGTTAAATCTTTCTATAGAGTTAAATCTTTAAATAAAAATTGGCTTTATACACGAACATAGTAAAATTAAAGGAGTTGCTTTTAAACTGGTTAATATAATTTTTAGTATAGTAGTACGTAAAAAGCAAACTTATAAGACTTTTTATGGTGTTTGTTTATAACCAGACGCTTCTAGCTAATGTTTACCCTGCCACTCATTCAGACACTATATTAATTAAATTATTAATCTAATTATTATTAATATTTATTTTAATAAATAATTTTATTTGTATAGTAAATAACTAAAAGTATAGATCTAATAAATAAATATTAATATATATTAATATTTTATATATAGCAAACAAGCTACATTAGCGAAGCCCATTATATTGGGAAGCAATTGCAGTATCTTTTTATCTTAATTAGCACCTAACATGAGCAACCTGATTATGACTGATTCTGGAGATAAGGACTACTCGTTACATACCCCAATGATGCAGCAGTATTTGAAAATTAAAGCACAACAACCAGATATACTGCTTTTCTATCGGATGGGAGATTTTTATGAACTATTCTACGATGATGCCAAGCGCGCATCGCAGCTTATGGATATATCTATAACTAAACGTGGTTCCTCAGCTGGCGAGCCGATTCTTATGGCTGGCGTGCCACATCATGCGCTAGATCATTACCTAGCGAAACTAGTAGCATTAGGGGAATCGATAGCTATTTGTGAGCAGATAGGTGATCCAGTCACGACAAAAGGGCCGATAGAACGGCGCGTGGTACGCATCGTAACTCCCGGTACTCTGAGCGACGAAGCGTTGCTGAATGAACGCCAGGATAATCTAATAGCCGCACTATTTCAGACACCGGATGGCTTTGGTTATGCCACACTGGATATGACCTCTGGTCGTTTTCTTGTTTCTGAACCAGCAGACCGCGAGGCGATGGCCGCTGCATTACAGCGCACTAATCCAGCGGAGCTTTTATATCCTGAGATGCTGCAAGATTTCATACTGATCGAGTACCGTAGCGGGTTGCGACGTCGGCCTATTTGGGAATTCGATCTTGATACCGCCCGTCAGCAGCTCAATAGCCAGTTCGGCACCCGCGACCTAACTGGTTTTGGCATCGATCGGGCGCATTTGGCTCTGCGCGCTGCTGGTTGTCTACTGCAGTACGCTAAAAATACCCAACTAACTGAGCTACCGCATATTCGAGCTATCACTTTTGAGCGGGAACAAGATAGTATCGTGATGGATGTAGCAACGCGTCAAAATTTGGAATTAACTCAGAATTTGAGCGGCGGCAGTGATAATACTCTGGCCGCTATCATTGACCGTACCGTCACTCCCATGGGGAGCCGTATGCTAAAACGCTGGCTACATATGCCAACACGCGATATCAATATACTCACGCAACGTCAGAATAGCATCCAGGCGCTGCAGTATAATGGTAGCTTTTCCAGGCTTCAGCTACTGTTGCGTAATATCGGCGATTTGGAACGGGTGCTAGCGCGTCTTGCGCTGCGCTCGGCGCGTCCACGAGATCTAGCGCGCATACGCCATGCCGTTGCTCAACTACCTGATATTCAAGCGCTGCTGATCGAGACAAATAGCCCATATCTGCCACAATTGCTAGAACGTATCGGAGAATTTAGTGAGTTGCGTTCATTGCTAGAACGTGCCCTAGTTGAGGCGCCACCTGTACTTGTGCGGGACGGAGGTGTAATCAACTCCGGTTATAACGATGAGCTAGACTATTTGCGCGCGTTGTCGAAGGGAGCCAACGATTATCTCGACTGTTTTGAAGTACGTGAACGGGAAAAAACCGGTCTTGATACATTAAAAGTAGGGTTTAATGCTGTCTATGGATATTTCATTCAGTTGAGTCGAAGGCAAAGCCACTTGGCACCTATCCATTATGTACGCCGCCAGACTTTGAAAAACGCCGAACGCTATATTATCCCAGAACTGAAAGAATATGAAGATAAGGTACTGACGTCGAAAAGTAAAGCTATAGCCCTAGAAAAGGAACTGTACGACAAGCTATTAAACTGGATGTTGCCGTCTCTGCCAGCGCTACAGCAAAGCGCTGCAGCGCTGGCAGAGCTGGACGTGCTTTGCAATCTTGCCGAGCGCGCTGATACACTAAATTATGTATGCCCGACGCTCGTTGATAAAGTTGGTATTCATATTATCAACGGCCGTCATCCAGTTGTTGAACAGGTACTGAGCGAACCTTTTATAGCTAATTCACTATTGTTGTCTGAAGAAAAGCGTATGTTGATCATTACTGGCCCTAATATGGGTGGTAAAAGTACTTATATGCGCCAAACTGCTCTGATTGTACTGCTGGCATATATCGGTAGTTTCTTGCCCGTTGAGCAGGCTACCATCGGCCCGGTAGACCGTATTTTTACCCGAGTTGGCGCTACAGATGATTTAGCTTCTGGGCGCTCCACTTTTATGGTAGAAATGACCGAAACCGCTAATATTCTGCATAATGCTACGCGACTAAGTCTGGTGTTAATGGATGAAATAGGCCGTGGTACTTCTACTTATGACGGGTTATCGCTGGCATGGGCCTGTGCAGAAAATTTGGTGGTGCGTATTAAGGCGATGACCTTGTTTGCAACGCACTATTTCGAACTGACCAAGCTGCCGGAAAAGCTCAAGGGAGTAGTGAATGTTCATTTTGAAGTTTTGGAGTATGGACAAACTGTTGCTTTCCTGCACGCTGTGCAAGAGGGCGCTGCTAGCAAGAGCTACGGTCTGTCAGTAGCTGCGTTAGCTGGGGTACCGAGCGACGTCATAAAACGTGCGCGGCAAAAGCTTAAAGAATTAGAAATGTTGTCTAACGCGGTATCAATGCAGCAGCAAGCGGTATCAATGCAGCAGCAAGAAGTACCATCTGCCCTAGTTATCGAGGTATTAGGAAATATAGATCCTGCTCGGTTATCACCAAACCAGGCGCTGGAATGGTTATATCGGCTAAAAAAAATGGTGAAATCCTCTCCCCACCGAATAGTACATTCTTAACGTTTATATATTTATCGCGGCGGAAGATAACTCAGCGGGTTTACAGATTTTCCCTTATAATGAATTTCAAAATGAAGTTTAGTTTTGATGGTTCCAGTGCTCCCCATAGTAGAAATTTTTTGCCCTACTTTTACTTCCTGTTGTTCGTGGACTAGCAACGTATCGTTGTGGGCGTAGGCACTCAAGTAATTATCATTATGCTTGATAATGATAAGATTACCATATCCCCGTAGGGCGTTGCCCGTATACACTACACGGCCACTGGCGGTCGCCAATATTGGTTGACCTCTTGATCCGGAGATATCGACGCCTTTATTGCCTCCTTCGGCAGTGGAACAATTGTCGATCATCTTCCCATTGGTAGGCCAACGCCAGCCGATTATAGCCGTATTTCCAGTATCTTTGAGAGCGGACGGCGCAGTAGTAGTTCTAGTAACAACAGTACCGTTGGTAGTAGTGAACATTTTTTCTTCACTCTGTTTATCGGCATGAATGTTATGTTTATAATAATCTACAATTAATTTTGTCAATTGCACCTTGGCTGGTATTGAAGTAGTACAGGTTCTTACATATAACGTCTGACCCACGTTCAGGCTGTAAGGTTTCATAATGTTGTTCCGTCTTGCTAAGTCCAGGTAGTCATTACCTGTAATCCAGGCAATGTAAAACAGGGTATCACTCCATTTTACCTGGTAAGTGATGCCATAATAAGAACCTTGTTGTATGTTTTTGTATCTCCTATTATAAATGATCCTTCCTTTCGGATAGATCTTTACCTGAGTGCCGCTGTTAACTGCAGCCATATTGTAAGTATGGCCAATCTTCTGGTCGCATTTAACTGTAAAATTGCTGCCTACGCTTCTTATAGTAGGAGGTAAACCAGTCTGATTAGTAGTACACCCAGCCATGGCTATACTTACCATGGCACAGACCGTAATGCGGCGCCACGCGCACTTCAGGCTTTTCATGCTTATTGCTCTCTTATGGCAGTAACGCCAATCATGATATTAAGTAGTCTTAGGTAGGCCAGACATGTTTTGTTATATATCTATCTTTTTATCCTACAAACAATATGCAAGTAGTAACCATTTGATGCCTATCAAAAACTTTATCTAATTATAGAGAGAAAGTAGTGATGCTTAATCTATAAGTAGTCAGTCAAGCGCGGCTACATCAGGGGCCAGATCACATTTCCCCAGCGTGATAAGATCCCTTGTTGCTTCGACAGTTGCCATCATAAATTCTCTACTTCACCTTCGTCGTTAAATCAGCGGAAACTGCCCTCATTCATCTCTAGCTTGTCCATGAGCGCTTAAGGAAGGTTTGGCGGTAGGGGGTAGCAGTAGGCGGTCAAAATAATGGTGGCAAACTACCGCCACTGCAGCAGGAGTAATTAAGTTATGAGCAGTAGTACTACGATGTGATCATCTGCTTTGTGCTCAAAAGCATAGTAGATAAATAGTAGATAAAAAGTTCATTTAGCACCGCCTTGATAACTTGCAACAGGCGTTTAATGCTTATTCTAACGTAACTACACTATTCACAGCAGCATCAATAAATATATATGGGAAGATTCCATCAGTTGTTATTTTGCTTGTTCTTGCACCAGACGATAAAAGACCTCGCCTGGTTTTATTAGGCTCAGATCGTTGCGTGATCGTTCCTCGATAGATTCCTGACCACTGTTCAAGTCATCAATTTCCGCAAGTAGCTGATTATTACGGGCCTTAATTTTGGCGTTATTACTTTGTTGTATCTTGATATCGTTTTTAACTTTTATGAAGTCGTGCAAACCATTTTTACCTATCAAAAGCGAATACTGCAGCCAGCCTAGAAATACTAATAACAGAAGCGTAAGTTTTTTCATTCTAACCACTAAAAATAAAAAAGTTAAAATGGAAAACAGAAATTGATTGCCCTCTACCAAAAAAGAAGTATGAAAATACAGCAAATATTCTCGTACTGGTAGTCGAGTCGTCGAGACAGCCTAAATTTTGGTATCAATCATAGTTAACCATAGTAGATAATATTTGGTCGCCATCTAGCAGATAAGTGCTTACTCCCAGCTACTCGGTTAGCTACACCCTATTTACCTGGGCGTGCTGGGACTTGACCATTGTCATAATTTACACCCCACCAGAAGAATATCACCACAGCCCATACGCTAATAGCGCTAATATGATATTAATAAAAGCCTCTACTACGCAGGTAGATTACTATAATCGCTTACAATAATAGCCAAATAAATAACTAAAAATTATAGAATTACGACTGGCCTTTCACTTCTTTTAGACCGTTGAATGGTGCGCTGTCTCCCAAAGCTTCTTCAATACGGAGAAGCTGGTTGTATTTAGCTACGCGATCAGAACGACTCATTGAACCTGTTTTTATCTGACCAGCAGCAGTACCTACTGCTAGATCGGCGATGGTCGCGTCTTCAGTTTCGCCTGAACGGTGAGAAATAATAGTGGTGTAACCAGCGTCTTTGGCCATTTTTATGGTAGCTAAAGTTTCAGTAAGCGAACCAATTTGGTTCAATTTGATCAAAATTGAGTTAGCAATGCCTTTTGCGATCCCTTCTTTCAGGATTTTTGTATTGGTAACAAATAAGTCGTCGCCTACCAACTGAATTTTAGTACCTAAAACTTTAGTCTGATAGGCAAAGCCGTCCCAATCTGATTCATTCAGGCCATCTTCAATAGAAACGATAGGGTACTGTTTAGTTAACTTTTCCAGGTAATGGGTAAATTCCTGAGAAGTAAAGGTTTTACCTTCGCTTGTTAGGTTGTAAGTACCAGTCTCTTCTTCAAATAATTCTGATGCAGCGCAGTCCATTGCTAGGGTAATATCTTGCCCCAGTACATAGCCAGCTTTTTCTACTGCTTCTTGAATAATCGCTAGCGCGGTGGCATTAGATTCTAGGTTTGGGGCATAGCCGCCCTCGTCGCCCACGGCAGTGTTCATGCCTTTTGTTTTCAGCAATTTTGCCAGGTTCTGAAACACTTCAGAACCCATGCGAATGGCTTCTTTTAAGGTTTTGGCGCCAACTGGTTGAATCATGAACTCTTGGATATCGATGTTGTTATCTGCGTGTTTACCGCCGTTAATGATGTTGATCATTGGTAAGGGCATCGAAAATTTGCCTGGAATACCGTTCAGTTCAGCGATGTGTTCATAAAGTGGCATGCATTTAGAAGCGGCGGCGGCTTTAGCGGTAGCCAGCGATACGGCCAAAATAGCGTTGGCACCGAAATGAGCTTTGTTTTCGGTGCCATCTAGATCGATCATAGTTTGATCCAGGGTGGCCTGATCTTTGGCATCTTTACCCGTCAGTGCTTGCGTTATTGGACCTTTTATCGCGTTAACTGCTTTAATTACACCCTTGCCTAAGAAGCGTGACTTGTCTCCATCTCTCAGTTCCAGAGCTTCACGTGAGCCAGTGGAGGCTCCAGATGGAGCTGCAGCAAGACCAACGAAACCACCTTGTAGATGCACTTCTGCTTCTACGGTAGGATTACCGCGAGAATCGATGATTTCACGGCCAATGACTTTTACTATTTTAGACATTTTTATTTCCTCTGCAAAGGTTATTTCTGCGCCTGTTTTTGATAACAACACGCGGCTTTGATAAAACCGGTAAAGAGCGGATGACCATCACGAGGCGTCGAGGTGAACTCCGAATGAAACTGGCTGGCGATAAACCACGGATGACTTGGATATTCAATGATCTCTACCAGCTTATTATCCCCGGAGTAGCCAGCAACAAGCAGACCTGCGGCCTCAATATGTTTTAATAGCAACTTGTTGACTTCATAACGATGACGATGACGTTCCATAATAATAGACTCACCGTAAAGATGACGTGCTAGGCTATCGTCTACCAAGTAGCATTGCTGGCTGCCGAGGCGCATAGTACCACCTAAATTGCTCCGCTCGTTGCGAATTTCTAAGTTACCGTTTTCATCGTGCCATTCGGTTATTAGAGCAATTACTGGATACTTACAATCTGGAACAAACTCGGTTGAGTTAGCATCAGTCATGCCCGCTACGTGTCGTGCGAATTCTATTAATGCCACTTGCATACCTAAACAAATTCCCAGATAAGGAATATTTTGCTCGCGTGCATACTGCGCGGTCAATATTTTCCCTTCAACACCTCTATAGCCGAAGCCACCTGGAATAAGAATAGCGTCTAGATCTTTTAACATCTTGACGCCGCGAGATTCCACATCCTGTGAATCAATAAGGCGAATATTAACCGTCAGACGATTTTTTAATCCTGCATGTTTTAGCGCTTCAATAACCGACTTATAGGCGTCTGGTAACTCGGTATACTTTCCTACGATGCCGATGGTCACTTCACCGACAGGGTTAGCCTGCTGGTAAATTACCTGCTCCCACTCAAAAAGATCTGCTTCGGGACAATTTAAGTGAAAACGTTGACAAATATAATCGTCAAGCCCCTGAGATTGCAATAGTGCTGGAATTTTATAAATAAAATCAACATCTTTGAGAGAGATAACCGCTTTTTCCGGCACATTGCAGAATAAAGCAATTTTTGCCCGTTCATTATTTGGTACCGCTCGATCAGAGCGGCAAATTAATATATCAGGCTGGATGCCAATAGATAACAGCTCTTTGACTGAATGCTGAGTCGGTTTCGTTTTTACTTCACCTGAAGCCGCCATGTGAGGCACCAGAGTCAAATGCATGTACAACGTATGTTCACGCCCTACTTCCACCGCCATTTGACGGATGGCTTCCAGAAAAGGGAGCGATTCGATATCGCCTACCGTGCCGCCAATCTCTACTAAAACCACATCATGGTTATCACCGCCTTCAACAATACGTTCTTTAATGGCGTTGGTGATATGGGGAATCACCTGGATGGTAGCGCCAAGATAGTCGCCACGACGCTCTTTACGCAGTACGTCGGAGTAGATACGACCGGTGGTGAAGTTATTGCGTCGAGACATTTTAGTGCGGATAAAACGCTCGTAATGACCCAAGTCCAGATCTGTTTCGGCGCCGTCTTCAGTAACGAAAACCTCACCATGTTGAATTGGACTCATGGTACCGGGATCTACATTTATATAGGGATCTAGCTTCATGATGGTAACATTGAGGCCCCGCGCTTCGAGAATAGCTGCCAGTGAAGCTGCTGCAATCCCTTTACCTAGTGAAGAGACAACCCCACCGGTTACAAAAATATAATTAGTTGTCATATGGAACCTGAACAAGTGTAACCTGAGTAATACCTGTAATTTTAGTACCGGCTAGATGCCGCTGGGACCCAGCCTAGCATTGCTAGGCGAAATTAATTAGTTGGCTGTGTACTTACAGTTATCTAACTGGAGCTAAGCAAGCAACTGGTGTAACCAGTCGATGCGCTGCTTAGAGCCGGCTTGGCCGCCGATAAGCGTTGTGCCGTACTCTTTATATTTCCAGTGCGCTGCCATACCAAGCTCAGCGTCTTTATGCATTTGGCGCGTACGGATCTGGATTTCTAAAGTTTTGCCCAGCGGCCCAAGCACGACAGTATGAATAGATTGATAGCCATTAGGTTTCGGGTTGGCAACATAGTCGTCGAATTCATCTGGTAAGTAGCAGAAATGTGTATGCACAATACTAAGAGTAGCGTAACATTCCTTTAAACGATCTACTACCACTCGCACTGCCCGCACATCGAATAGTTCATCGAATTCTAGCTCCTTTTGCTGCATTTTGCGCCAGATGCTATAAATATGTTTCGGACGGCCATCAATTGCAGCTTGCAGATCTGCTTGCTGTATAGTTTTTCGCAACGAGATAACAATATTTTCGATATATTGCTCGCGAGCAATTCGCCTCTCATGTAACATTTGGGCGATGCACTTGTATTCCTTAGGATACAAATAGCGGAAAAAAAATCTTCCAGTTCCCATGTTAGTTGGCCGATATCGAGACGGTTAGCGAGCGGTATATAAATATTGGTGCTTTCTTTAGCCGTCAACAACTGCTCATTTTCTGGTGCATTTAGCCGTTCACTTGTTTGCGGCTTGGCGAGGCCTAAACTGTAAACCCAGTCTTCCACAGAAAATTCGCCAACTAGATTCAAATGTGCACTTCTTACCGCAACCATACCTACTACCTAAATTATAGAGCCTAACTTATAGAAGAGATGTTGGAATTTTTAATTTTTTAAATAGAAAATCACTTCTATTATTTTTTATTAAAACAGCCTGCTAAAAACTAGTACAGTTCAGAGATTCCTAGAATCTAGCTCATATAATTGACACTGCTTTAAGCAGAAGGCGTACCATACCATGCCAATTATGGGCTTTAGTACATTGCTAGTTATAAAGTATTTTTAACTTAATTAGCCTCGGCTAACTTTTTTGCTTGAGTTATACTGACATTGCTTATAAGTACTAAGAAGTAAAATTTTGGTATAATTACCGAAAGAGTCTTCGCGGGAGATAAAGAAACGGCTAAAGCGGCGACATTCTGTAGGATGTATTAGTAGTAGTGTAGCCGGAATTAAGATAATTTTCTGGTTTTAAGTAGGGAAAGTTATGTCACTGCTTTTATTTAGGGTAGGGGGAGACATCGTGCTTATTCATCACCTACAATGAATGGTGTTGTAAAATTTAGAATAATTTACCCAACACTCTGTGTTGCTACTAGATAATAGTTATCCTCCGCTAGTAGCTTAAGCTACTGGTAGTAAAATACCTACTGCGTAAATAAAGCGAGCAAACCTACCTAAAAGTAGAGTTTTGATAAAGCAGGATACACATCCCGCTCCCTGTTAGGGAGCTAACAGTAATCGCAAAAAAAATAGACAAGAAAAACGGCGTGTCGATTAGATACTGAAAGAAGAGCCGCATCCACAAGTGGTCTTGGCATTGGGATTGGTAACGATAAAGCGCGATCCTTCTAGCCCTTCGCTATAATCTACTGAGCCGCCTACTAAATATTGTAGACTCATAGGATCAACTACTAGTGTTACTCCTTGTTTCTCAAGGGTAAAGTCATCTTCTTTGATTTTATCGTCTAAAGTAAAATTATATTGAAAACCACTACAGCCGCCGCCGGTAATATAGATCCTTAATTTTATATTAGTATTATTTTCATCTGCAATAAGGTTTTTTATTTTAGTTGTAGCTGAATCGGTAAACTGTAATTGCAATGCTATTGCGTTCATAATTTTACTCCCTTTCAAGTATCTATTATTTAGCTTTACGTTTAAGTATTATATTAAGATAAATATATGCTACTATCTACATAAAAAATTAAAGGTGGCAAACTAGTAAAAAGAAATTTTTCTTTTTCTAAAGATGAAATATTGCTCATATTAGTTTTATTTGCTATTTCTAACTGCCTGTTTAACCTTGATTATGAGAGATTGCTAGTGCCTGATGTTAAAAGGAGCAGAAAAAATGCAAGAAGAACAAAACCGTAAGACCTCCTCCTTAAGCATACTCGGCATTGCTGGGGTAGAACCGTACCGGCAAGAGTCTCATGAAGAAGAGTACATGAATGAAGCTCAACTTCTACATTTCAAACGTATTCTAGAAGCGTGGCGTAATCAACTTAGAGGTGAGGTCGGACGTACTGTGTCGTATATGCAAGATGAGGCTGCTAATTTTCCGGATCTGGTTGATCGTGCTGCGCAAGAAGAAGAATTTAGCCTTGAACTGCGTAACCGCGAGCGGGAACGTAAGTTAATTAAAAAAATAGAAAAAACTCTAAAAAAAGTTAAAAATCATGATTTCGGCTTTTGTGACTCCTGTGGAGTAGAAATCGGTATTCGCCGTCTAGAGGCGCGGCCGACCGCTAACTTGTGTATCGACTGTAAAACCATTGCTGAAATCCGTGAAAAACAGATGACTGGATAAATAATCATACGCCGGTTACTGCTGCGGTCTGCTTTGAAGGATATTTAAAAAATATAATCAGTATAAGAATAGCAAGTTAGCTATTAGCACCTTGCAGCAAAGTAAGCCTACTTGTATAATTTTTAATTAGCTGCTTAATCTATTTTCTACTGAAAATCACAGCTATCAGCAACTATCTCTAGGCACAAGTATATTCTATGGCGAGTGAATATTTAGTTAGTATACATATCTTAAAATGGCAGTGCCAACCACGCTCACTTCATGAAGAACAACGTACTAGCTTATGCTCTTACTTAGAGATTAGTTATATTAGCTGCTGTTTTTAAGTAGTTTTTGTTTATTTATGACTGTTGAGGTATAATATTTTTACCCGAGTAGCCAATTTATACCGTAAGGTACTAAATCATGAACGTGTAGAAATAGTACCAGAGGATAGGCGACTTTTGACAATTATTCCGCGTGATCAACATCATATATCACGGAAAGAGATCAGTGACAATGCCTTAAAAGTGCTTTATCGGCTGAACAAGGCGGGCTTTGAAGCTTATCTAGTCGGTGGCGGCGTACGCGATATATTACTGGGTAAAAAGCCCAATGACTTTGATATTACCACCAATGCTACACCAGAGCAGATGCGTAAACTATTTGGCAATTGTCGGCTAATAGGCCGACGTTTCCGTCTTGCCCACGTAATGTTTGGGCCGGAAATCATTGAAGTTGCTACTTTCCGCGGTCATCATCAGAATAATCAGACGATAGCTTCTAACAATAAAGGTATGTTACTGCGTGATAATATTTTCGGTTCTCTCGAAGAGGATGCCCAGCGCCGTGATTTTTCTGTCAATAGCCTATATTATAATGTGGCTGATTTTACGCTGCGCGATTATACAGGCGGTCTGAAAGATTTATATGAAGGCACCATACGTCTTATCGGCGATCCAGAAACTCGTTATCGAGAAGATCCAGTTCGCATGTTGCGTGCAATACGCTTTGCAGCAAAATTGAATATGACTATTAGCTATGAGACGGCTGAGCCCATCTCCAGACTTGCTGGATTATTATGCGATATTCCTCCGGCGAGGCTATTTGAAGAATCATTAAAACTTTTTCAGACGGGCTATGGTGAAACGACCTACCATCTTTTATGTAAATATCAGTTATTTAAACCTCTTTTCCCACTGATAAATCGTAATTGTACTGAGTATCATGATGATAGCTATATAAAGCAAATGATCGTGCGCGTTCTGGTCAATGCCGACTATCGTTTACACAATGATATGCGAGTTAATCCAGCTTTTTTATTTGCCGCGATGCTGTGGTATCCTCTGCTAGAGCAGACTAAGACACTCACCCATAAGATCAGCGGTATGTCCTATTTTGATGCCTTCTCACTGGCAATAAAAGATGTTCTTGACGAGCAGTGCCGCACATTAGCCCTTCCTAAAAGGTTAACCAGTCTGATGCGAGATATATGGCAATTGCAGTTGCGATTATCACTTATCAGTCAAGGTAAAGGTAAAAGCGCTCATAAGCTAAAGCTCATAGACCATCCCAAGTTCCGTGCCGCTTATGATCTGCTAACCTTGCGCGCTGAAGTAGAAAATAACGCTGAGCTCCAGCTTGTTAGCCACTGGTTGAATTCAGCCCACCAGTGGCCTGAATTACAGGTAGCTACGAAGCGGCATCAGAAAACCATACTGACCAAGTATGGGCCGAACAACCTACAAACGCGCCAAGGTACAACAAAAGGTACCACAAATCGAGAGATAGCCTAACAAAACAGAATAGGTGCAGTACTTGAAAACTACTCAACTATCTATTTTAAGGTAATTGTCAGCGACAGCCGAGTTGCTCAGGTACTACGCAACAGCCTAACGCTGGAAAAGAAGCTCAGTGATTTATTCGTTTTTTAGTTGTGACGGTGAGGAAGGGATTCGAACCCTCGATACACTTGCGCATATACACACTTTCCAGGCGTGCTCCTTCAGCCACTCGGACACCTCACCAAGTTGAAATACAAAAAATTTTTTCCATTTTATGGATTTATTTTTTAAAGGTAAAGGAAATTAGTGTAAAAAAAACCTTTCTTATACTGTGCTCTCAGCAAGAGGTTATAAAGAAATTTATAACTATAAAACTTATAATGTTTCATAGAAAGTAAGAAGTTTTCTAGTATCAGATGATCATCTGATAATTATTGCAATTATCTTCGTCTAAGATAACGAAAACGCTAGATCTATGTTTGCAATATAGTCAATGTTGAGGCTAAATAACGTAAAACTTAGCAAGTAAGTTCAGGTTCACGATGTAATGTGCGGCTAAAAAATGATGTTATCGACAATATTACTGCAAGGCTGATTAAACTACTTCGCTACAACTAGTAAAATAAAAAGTAGTATGACTTTCAATTAACCCGTACTTAAATTGTTTGAGCAAAGAAAGCCATTCCAATCTAAACTAGACAAGAAGAAAACTTGTAATGTTGTCAATTTTTAAACACAGCAAAAAACACCAACAACAACTTGCCCAACTGCCCAAAATTTCTCAGAGCGTGGTAGATATTCAAACGCTTTACAGCCCGAGAGAATTCTCGCAAGCGCTCATACAGGCGATCAATAGTGCACGAAGGCATATATATCTGGTCGTGTTATATTTGGAGCAAGACCAAGGAGGGCATCGGATCCTCAACGCCCTTTATCACGCTAAACAATCCGCTCCCTTGCTCGATATTGCGATTTTGGTAGATTGGCATCGGGCGCAGCGCGGCCGTATCGGCACCACTGCAGCTAATACTAACGCCGATTGGTACTGCCGTATGGCGCAAGAGCACCCTGGCGTGGACGTCCCAGTATACGGTGTGCCAGTCAACACCAGAGAAGCTTTAGGCGTCTTACACCTAAAAGGATTTATCGTTGATGATCTGGTTATCTACAGTGGCGCCAATCTGAACGACGTTTATCTACAACAGTTAGGAAGATACCGCTACGATCGTTATCAAATTATTCGTAATCTAACACTGGCAAACACTCTACTTAATTATCTTAAATACCATTTAATCACTGCTCCAGCGGTAAATCGTCTGGATAATGTTACTAGTACAAAATGTTTTGATATTAAGCATCATACGCGTCGTTTTCGTCAGAACCTAAGGGAAGCAGGCTACAGTTTTGTCGGGGCAGCAAGTCAAGAAGAATTAGCTATTACCCCGCTGGTGGGTTTGGGTAAACAAAGCCCGCTAAATAAAATAGTTCATCATCTGCTATGCTCAACTCGGGATAAATTGACTCTATGTACCCCTTATTTCAACTTGCCGACATTGCTGGTGCGCGATCTAATCGGTTTATTACGTCTAGGCAGGCAGGTTGAAATTATAGTGGGCGATAAGACCGCTAACGACTTTTATATCCCTGAAGATCAACCGTTTAAAATTATTGGTGTTTTACCTTATCTATATGAAATTAATCTACGCCGTTTTCTCAGTCGTTTGCAACGTTATGTTGATAATGGTCAATTGGTAGTGCGTTTATGGAAGGAAAATGATAATAGCTATCATTTAAAAGGTATTTGGGTGGACGATGAATGGCAACTAATCACTGGCAATAATTTTAACCCGCGCTCCTGGCGGCTAGATTTAGAAAATGCGCTGTTGATCCATGATCCTGCACAGGCATTACACCAACAGCGTGAACATGAACTAATGCTAATTCGTACCCATACGCAAGCGATGCGAAACTTCGCTGAGCTACAAAACATTGCCGATTATCCAGTTAAAGTTCGCAAGCTTATCCGCCGCTTGCGGCGGATTCGCATCGACCGCTTAATCAGCCACATACTTTGAAAACTTTTACGTAACTTTCTTATCTTTCAGATTTCAGGCAGCGTTACATTTACATTACATTATCTTTAGCTGTTATATCCCTGCTAGCTGTAGCTATTACGTACTATACCAGCCAGTATCCTAACTAAGTAAGGATACCATTTATTAGAACTTTATTAAAGTTTATTCAAGTTATTTGCTAGGTATTGAGCAACACCTTCTGGCGAAGGATCCATGCCTTCCTGGCCTTTTTTCCATTGTGCCGGACAAACTTTGCCGTGCTCTTCGTAGAAGAGCAGAGCATCAACCATCCGCATCATTTCATCGATGTTGCGGCCCAGCGGCAGGTCGTTAACTACTTGATGACGAACAATCCCCTGTTTATCTATCAAGAAAGAGCCGCGCAATGCGACTCCAGTATCGGGATGCTCTATACCATAAGCTCGGATGATATCGCGTTTAATGTCTGCGACCATTGGATACTGAACAAGGCCAATGCCGCCTTTATCGGTAGGTACCTGGCGCCAGGCGTTGTGTACAAATGCGGAGTCGAAAGACACGCCAATGATTTCTACATCGCGTTTTTTGAACTCAGCGTAGCGTTTATTAAACGCGATTAATTCAGACGGACAGACGAATGTGAAGTCCATTGGCCAGAAAAAAATTACTGTTAATTTATCCTGGATAAAAGATTTTAAGTTAAAATTATCGACAATGTCACCGTTACTAAGTACGGCAGTGGCGGTAAAATCAGGAGCTTTACGAGTAACCAAGACCATATATGTACTCCTCAAATTGCGTTGGTGGCTGAGTGGATGATAGATAATTAGGTAGTCTAGTATAATACTAAGCCCAGCTGTACTACAGATAATTCTGTCTATTAGTTTAATAGATTATTACTATCAAAGCAAAGCTCTTTCTTAGAAAGAGGTTGATTTAGAAAACTTAATTTTTTCTCTGAAACCAGAAAGGTGCGACCTAGTTCATAAGTTGTTAGTCTATGCTTTTAACGACGTCATATGACTAAAAAAGTCTATTTAAGTATTCATGCATGGCGCTAAAAAAGCGCAGGATATAAAAAATAGAAAAAATAATTTCTCAGTATATTACAAATCATAGATAATAAGTTTACTCCTTGTAGGCCAAAAACTTGACTCTAAACTAACCTAATTGGTTCTTAGCTGAAGAAATTTACCCCATGCGCGTTGCAGACTTCTTTTTTAAACTACCAAACAATCTAATTGCTCGCTATCCACAAGCTGAACGTAGTGCTTGCCGTTTATTGTCACTAGATGGCCAAACCGGTGAAATAACACACCGAATATTTACCGACCTGCTGACAATTTTAGTTGCAGGCGATTTGCTTGTTTTTAACAATACCCGCGTAATACCTGCCAGGTTGTTCGGTCGTAAATTTAGCGGCGGTAAAATAGAAGTCCTGGTGGAAAGAGTACTCGATGATAATCGGGTACTAGCTCATGTTCGTACATCTAACACTCCCAAAGCCGGCGACACCATCTTATTAGGCGACAATCAAACTATCGATGTAACGATGGTGGCGCGTTATGAAACGCTTTTTGAACTTCGTTTTAACAATACCAACAATGTCCTAACTTTGCTTAATGAGTCAGGTCATATACCGTTACCGCCTTATATCGACCGACCTGATGAAACTATGGACCGTGAATTATATCAGACGGTCTATGGAGACCGGCCAGGCGCAGTAGCAGCTCCCACCGCTGGCTTGCACTTTGATGAGCCGCTTCAGGCAGCGCTGCGTGCTAAAGGTATTGAGATGGCATTTCTCACGCTGTACGTGGGTACTGGTAGTTTCCAGCCAGTGCGGGTGGAAAACATCGAGCAGCATAAAATGCATGCTGAGCGCGCTGAAGTACCGCAAGAAGTAGTCGATGCAGTGTTGGCATGTAAAGCGCGCGGCAATCGTGTTATCGCTGTCGGTACAACTTCCGTGCGCTCGTTAGAGAGCGCGGCAGCAGCTGCAGGTAAAAAAATATTGGTGCCATTTTTTGGCGATACTCGTATTTTCATTTATCCTGGTTACCGTTTTCACATCATCGATGCGTTGATAACCAATTTCCATTTACCAGCATCTACGTTGATCATGCTAGTAGCGGCTTTTGCTGGCTATCGCCATACGCTAGCAGCGTACCGCGAAGCGGTGGCGCAGGGTTATCATTTTTTCAGCTATGGAGATGCAATGTTCATTACCCAGAACAACTTAGCTGCCAAACTTGGGTGGTATGCTTAATTTTATTACGGCATACATCCTGTATAAACAGGACCAAAAAAATATATATATGGAGGATAATTGGAATATCAATTATTAAACACGGATGGTCAAGCCCGGTGTGGACGTTTGGTATTTGACCGTGGTGTGGTGGAAACGCCGGCTTTTATGCCGGTAGGTACTTATGGTACTATTAAAAGTATGACGCCGGAAGAGGTCAAAGAGACCGGTTCACAGATCTTGCTAGGCAACACTTTCCATTTATGGCTGCGACCAGGGCAGGAGATTATGAAGTTGCAAGGCGATTTGCACAATTTCATGCAGTGGCATGGTCCAATTCTGACAGACTCAGGTGGTTACCAGGTTTTTAGTTTGGGTGATATCAATAAAATTACTGAAGAGATCGTGCATTTTCGTAATCCGATAAATGGCGACTTAATTTTTCTCAGTCCAGAAAAATCGATGGAAATCCAGTATGACCTAGGTTCCGATATTGTAATGATTTTCGATGAATGCACTCCTTATCCTTCCGATTGGGAGGATGCTAAACGTTCTATGGAAATGTCGCTGCGCTGGGCTGTCCGTAGCCGTCAGCGATTTGATGAACTGTGTAATCCAAATGCTTTATTTGGGATTATTCAGGGCGGAGTTTACGAAGATTTACGAGATATATCGGTAAAAAGACTGATAGAAATTGGTTTTGATGGTTACGCTATTGGTGGCTTAGCAGTAGGAGAAGCCAAATCTGATATGTACCGTATTTTAGCTTCTTTGTGTCCTAAAATGCCTGTAGACAAGCCGCGTTATTTAATGGGGGTAGGCAAGCCAGAAGATTTAGTTGAGGGTGTTTGCTGCGGTATCGATATGTTCGACTGCGTAATGCCAACCCGTAATGCCCGCAACGGTTATCTCTTTGTTACTGAAGGAGTAGTGCGAATCCGCAACTCCCGCTATAAATCAGATATTACACCATTGGATAATGAATGTGATTGTTATACTTGTCGTAATTATAGTCGTTTGTACTTGCATCATCTTGATCGTTGCAATGAAACACTCGGTGCTCGTCTAAATAGTATCCATAATTTACGTTATTACCAGCGTTTGATGGCTGATTTACGCCAGGCTATTAATGAAGGTAAACTGGATCAGTTTGTAGGTAAATTTTATCAACGAACAGGGAGCCAGCCTTATAAGGAGAAAATTTAAATGAGTTTTTTTATTTTTGAAGCCGTTGCTGACACCGGTGCAACGGCCCAAAGCAGTCCTTATTATTCTCTGGTGGTGATGTTAGTATTTTTTGGTCTGATATTTTATTTAATGATACTGCGCCCACAGCAAAAGCGTGCCAAGATACATCAAGAATTGATTACTTCTCTTTCCAAAGGAGATGAAATACTAACTACCAGCGGACTGGTTGGCAGAGTAGTGAAAGTCGTGGAAACCGGCTATATTGTTATAGCGTTAAACGACACTAATGAAGTTATTATCAAGCGTGATTTCATTACCGCCATTCTACCGAATGGTACCATGAAAAGACTCTAATTAAGAATCTTATTCCAAAGGGGACTGCAGTGTTAAACCGTTATCCTTTATGGAAGTACATCATGCTAGTTCTAGTATTGTCCGTCGGACTGTTATATGCTCTTCCAAACTTTTATGGCGAGGATCCTGCTGTACAGATCACTGGCAGGTATAGTAGCGCTGTTAATGATTCGACGCTAGTACAAATCCGACAGATTTTGAAACAACAACATATCGCTAGTAAATCCATTTCGCTGAAAAATGGTGCTATATTAATTCGTTATGCTAATTCTGACGTACAACTGCGAGCCAGAGAAGCATTGATGAACGTGCTGAATAAAAATTATATTATAGCCCTTAACCTAGTTCCGGCGACACCAGCATGGCTGACCATATTAGGGGCGTCACCGATGAAGTTGGGTCTAGATTTACGTGGTGGCGTGCATTTTTTGATAGAAATAGATATGGACACCGTGCTGGTTAAGCTGCAGAAAAAGAAAATAGATAATCTGCTCAGTGAGTTACACAAAAATGGTATGGCTTACATGACGGTGCGTAGAATCAAAAATTATGACAGCAATTATGGCAGCGACATTCTCTTCCATAATACCGCTACTCGCGATCAGGCGAGTTCTTGGGCCTTACTGCACCATCGCGATCTAGTTATCAAAAATGTGGGCAATAACGCATTGCACGTCACGCTAGCGTACAAGCAGCTGCGCGAAGCTAGTGAATACGCGGTGCAGCAGAGTATTGCTATACTACGTAACCGTGTCAATCAATTGGGCGTCGCCGAGCCGTTGGTGCAGCGTTATGGCGCAGCTCGCATAGTAGTCGAGCTGCCTGGTATTCAGGATATGGCACGCGCTAAGGAAATTCTAGGAACAACCGCCACGCTAGAATTCCGTTTAGTTAATAATTCGGTGGACCAAACTGCCGTCGTTAACGGCCACGTGCCGAGAGATTCAGAAGTTAAATTTAACCGTGATGGTCAGCCGTTCGTCCTATATAAACGGGTAATACTAGACGGCAACCATATCATTGATTCGAACTACAGCGCCGACAACTATAATCGGCCTCAGGTAAATATCTTCCTCGACAGTGTTGGCGGTACCATCATGTCTAATTTTACCAAGGTTTCCATCGGTAAGCAAATTGCTACTCTGTTTGTAACTTATAAGGATAGCGGTAAGCAAGACGCTCATGGCAGGTCCATTATGGTGAAGAAGGAAGAGGTGATAAACGTCGCTACGATACAGTCGAGGCTAAGGAATAGCTTTCGTATTACCGGACTTAATAACCTTAACGAGGCGCATCACCTATCGCTTTTGTTGCGCGCAGGTGCTCTAATTGCTCCTATCCAGATTGTTGAAGAGCGCAACATCGGTCCTACTCTAGGAAGGCAGAACATTACCCAGGGGGTTGAAGCCTGTTTGTGGGGATTGGTATCATCAATTTTGTTCATGGTAGGATGTTACCGTAAGTTTGGTTTTATCGCTACCACGGCGCTTATCGCTAACTTATTGCTAATTATCGGCATTATATCGCTGCTGCCGGGTGCTACGTTGACTATGCCAGGTATTGCCGGTATCGTGCTAACGTTAGCAGTAGCAGTTGACGCAAATGTCCTGATCAACGAACGGATAAAAGAAGAGTTGCGTAACGGTCGGAAAGTGCAGAAGGCAATTCATGAAGGTTATCGTATGGCTTTGCCCAGTATTATTGACGCCAACATGACGACGCTGATTACTGCTAGTATCTTATATTACATGGGTACTGGGTCCATTAAAGGATTCGCTATTACTACTGCTATTGGGGTAGCTACCTCAATGTTTACAGCAATTATCTGCACACGTGCCCTCGTTAACCTACTTTATGGTGAGAAACGTATTAATAAACTATCCATCTAACTAGTAGGAGGAGTAGCATGTGGTAGAACAACAAATAAGTGTTGAAGAATTGAATTATGGCCGTAAAGTTTATGATTTTATGCAGTGGGATTATGTAGCTTTTACCCTGTCGGCAATTTTGCTTATCTGCTCTATTATCATTATTGTAATGCGTGGCTTTAACTGGGGGCTAGATTTCACGGGCGGTACCGTGATTGAACTGCAACTGGAAAATTTGGTTGATATAGATCACATACGGGATGTGCTGGAACATGCAGGTTTTAGCAATATACTAGTACAACATTTCGGTAGCAGCCGCGATCTGATCATTCGTATGCTACCAGTACAACACAAACTAGATCAAGAACTTGGTAACAAAGTAATAGGATTAATTAATCAGTTTACCGGCCAGCAAACCATATTGAAACGGGTCGAATTCATTGGTCCAAGTGTTAGCAGCGATCTAGCGCAGACCGGCGGCATAGCACTTCTGGTGGCGTTCAGCTGTATTCTGATTTATATCTGGTTTCGTTTTGAATGGCGCCTGGCAACTGGCGCATTATTGGCGTTAGCGCATGATGTGCTGATTACCCTCGGCGTATTAGCGCTATGCCATATTGAAATAGATATGACAATTATCGCCTCATTGATATCAGTGATTAGTTACTCGCTAAATGACAGTATTGTAGTTTTCGACCGTATTCGTGAAAATTTTCGCAAGATCCACTGCTGCAGCGCCTACGATCTTTTCAACTTGTCGTTGATGCAAACATTGAGCCGAACAGTTATGACCTCGGCTACGACTTTAATTGTGGTGCTGATTATGCTAATTTTTGGCGGCGCCATATTACATGGTTTCTCGACTACGCTACTGATCGGAATATTTATCGGTACTGTCAGCTCGATTTATGTCGCATCAGCACTAGCTCTTAAGCTAGGTATAAAACGCGAGCAATTGCTTTAAAAAAGATAAATTGAAACAATTGAATCAGACGTTGCAATTGATGTAGTACAACTTTTGTTACCTCTGTTTATGTTTATCAGTGTTAACATAATAAGATTTTGTTATAATTATTACCTTGCCAGCTATTATTGTAAGGATAACTATGAACGTTATTAAAAGTTTTGTTACTTCTCCCAATGCGCGGGTCGCTATAGCTATTGCTCGTTTTAACCAATTTATTAATAATAATCTGCTTGATGGAGCAATAGACGCCTTAAAACGCATTGGACAGGTTAACGATGATAATATTACTGTGGTCTGGGTGCCAGGCGCTTATGAGTTGCCACTAACAGTCAGTACGCTAGCTAACAGCAAAAAGTACGATGCCATCGTAGCACTAGGTACGGTTATTCGAGGTAGTACCGCCCATTTTGAATTTGTCGCTGGTGAATGCAGTTCTGGTCTGTCTGCTGTTGCCGCAAATACTTCGCTGCCAGTGGCGTTCGGTGTGCTTACCACTGACAGTATCGAACAGGCAATAGAAAGAGCCGGCACCAAAGCCGGAAATAAAGGTACGGAAGCTGCACTGACCGCACTAGAAATGATTAACATATTGCAAGCCATCAAGGCGTAAAGTGAAGAGAACTTTGCTGAAACCAGCTGCTCGTCGCCGTGCGAGGGAATTTGCTGTGCAAGCACTTTACTCATGGCAATTGTCGCATAATGATATCGTCGATATTGAAGTTCAATTTTTAACAGAACATGATGATACATCGAATGTTGATATAACTTATTTCCAAGAGTTATATGCTGGAACTGCGATGAACTCTCCAGAGCTAGACAAGCTTATGGCACCCTACCTTTCACGCCAGTTATCAGAACTGGGCCACATTGAGAGAGCCATATTACGCCTTGCATTATTTGAATTAAGCAAACGTCGAGATGTGCCGTACAAGGTTGCTATCAACGAAGCTATTGAGCTGGCCAAAACCTTCGGTGCAGAAGATAGTCATAAGTTTATCAACGGGGTCTTAGACAAGATTGCTTCGCAAATTTGTCCCGATAAGAACAATAAGAATTAATAACCATGATACTCGATATTTCTGCAGTATGTTGTTGGTCGTGAAGCGGCGGAGCCCCCCGTCAAATCTCTGTCATCTACTAGCTACAGGGTTTGGCAGCGGCATGTCTCCATGGATGCCAGGCACTATTGGTTCGCTGACTGCAATACCGATCTGGTACTTGTTAATATTACTACCGTGGCCGCTTTACTCGCTAGTAATTATAGGTAGTATCTACTTCGGCGTTTCTTTCTGCCACCAGATGGCAGAAGAAATAGGTGTACATGACCATGGCTGTATTGTGTGGGATGAATTCGTCGGTATGTGGATTAGTTTGATAGTATTGCCAGCAAATAACTGGCAATTGGTGCTGGCCGGCTTTGTATTGTTTCGATTGTTAGATATCTGGAAACCATGGCCGATTTGCTGGTTCGATCGTAGTGTAGATGGAGGTATAGGCATTATTATCGATGATATTATAGTAGGGATAATTGTTGCTGGTATTTTATATAGTATTAGATGCTATCTATAAGCTCTTAAGAAACTATTTTTTTTGATCTTTATATTTTTTTATCAACTAACTCTATATAAGCCATTGGCGCATTGTCTCCTACACGAAAGCCACACTTTAAAATACGAGTGTAGCCACCAGTACGGTTAGCAAAACGTAAATTTAGCTCGTTAAATAATTTTGCTACGATCTCGTTATTCCGAGTACGGGAGAAGACCAGTCGACGATTTGCTAAGTTATCTAACTTAGCAAGTGTCATCAGCGGTTCAACAATACGTCGTAGCTCTTTTGCTTTTGGCAGGGTTGTCTTAATGAGTTCATAACGAACTAAAGAGCAAGCCATGTTACGGAACATAGCCTGGCGATGGCTGCTGTTACGATTTAATTGAAGACCAATCTTACGATGACGCATGAAGTTTATCCTTATTAACTTTATTAACTTTATTTACTTCAATCTATTGATTTAGTCACCCGAGATACTTGCTGGAGGCCAATTATCCAGAAGCATACCCAGAGATAAACCACGGGAAGATAACACGTCTTTGATCTCAGTAAGAGATTTTTTACCGAGGTTGGGCGTTTTCAGTAACTCAACTTCGGTACGTTGTACCAGATCACCAATGTAGTGGATATTTTCTGTCTTAAGACAGTTAGCAGAACGGACAGTTAATTCTAGATCGTCAACAGGACGTAGTAAGATCGGAGCAAATTCTGGTTTCTCTTCTTTTACTTCAAGCTGACGTACATCACTTAAGTCAATGAAAGCTTCAAGTTGTTCTGCAAGAATGGTAGCTGCACGGCGAACAGCCTCTTCAGGATCGATAGTACCGTTAGTTTCAATTTCAATTATCAGCTTATCTAAATCAGTACGCTGCTCAACGCGTGCTGCTTCCACATTGTAAGCAATACGTTCCACTGGGCTATAGCATGCGTCTACTAGCAGATGTCCAATCGGATGATCATCTTCTTCCGCATTAATTCTAGTAGACGCTGGAACATAACCACGACCACGCTGAACTTTAAGACGCATATTAATAGATGCATTCTTATCAGTTAAGTGACATAAAATATGATTTGGTTTGACTATTTCAACATTACTATGATAATTAATATCAGCTGCTGTTACAGGACCAATACCTGATTTATTTAAAGTCAAGATTAGGTCATCTTTACCTTGAATTTTAATTGCTAGTCCTTTTATATTGAGTAAAATTTCTAGAATATCTTCCTGTACACCCTCTTTAGTGCTGTACTCGTGTAGTACACCATCAATTTCAACCTCGGTCACCGCGCAACCAGGCATCGATGAAAGTAAAATACGGCGTAATGCATTACCTAAAGTATGGCCGAAGCCACGCTCAAAAGGTTCAAGGGTTACTTTGGTGTGTGTCAAACTAACGCGCTCGATATCAACAAGGCGCGGTTTTAGAAACTCTGTTACGGAACCCTGCATTTTTTCCTCTCTGTTTCCTCATTTCCTCTATGATTGAGACGGAGCCTTATTTGGAGTAAAGCTCGACGATCAGGTGCTCATTAATGTTCATAGAAAGATCGCTACGTCCTGGAATACATTTAAATAAACCTTTCTTCTTAGAAGTGTCAATTTCAAGCCAATTTGGTTTTTCACGTTGTTCAGCAAGTTCTAATGAGGCACAAATACGAGCTTGCTTTTTCGCTTTTTCACGGATACTAATAACGTCATTCGGAATAACCTGATAAGAAGCTATATTAACAATACGGCTGTTAACCATAATAGCCTTATGGTTGACTAATTGACGTGCTTCAGCGCGAGTTGCACCAAAACCCATGCGATAAACAACGTTATCTAAACGACCTTCCAATAACTGCAATAGTTTTTCACCGGTGTTGCCTTTCAGGCGTGCTGATTCTTTATAATAGTTACGAAATTGACGTTCTAGCACACCGTAAATACGACGAACTTTTTGTTTTTCTCGCAATTGTACGCCGTAATCAGATAAACGTGGTTTACGAGCACCATGTTGACCTGGCAGTTGCTCAATTTTGCACTTGGGCTTAGAATCGATTGCGCGAATTCCAGACTTTAGGAAAAGGTCCGTACCCTCACGACGGCTTAGTTTAAGTTTAGAGCCCAAATATCTTGCCATTTTTTCTCCAACTAACCTAATGTTAATTAATGTTATACACGACGTTTTTTAGGTGGACGACAACCGTTATGGGGGATCGGAGTCACATCAGTAATGTTCGTTATATGGAAACCAGCTGCGTTTAATGCACGAATGGTAGACTCACGGCCAGGACCAGGTCCTTTAACCATAACTTCTAGATTTTTAATACCATATTCTTTTACGATTTCGGCACAACGCTCTGCTGCTACCTGTGCGGCGAAAGGGGTAGACTTACGAGAACCACGGAAACCAGAATCACCGGCCGTGGCCCAACCCAAAGCATTACCCTGAAGATCGGTAATAGTTACAATAGTGTTATTAAAAGATGCATAGATATGAGCTATACCATCTAAAACTTGTTTTCTGACACGCTTATGTACACGACTAGGTGCTTTAGACATTATTTACTTACCCTAATTATTTCTTTATCGGCTTTCTTGGACCCTTAC
Organism: Candidatus Hoaglandella endobia; assembly: GCF_900044015.1. Classification (GTDB taxonomy): domain Bacteria; phylum Pseudomonadota; class Gammaproteobacteria; order Enterobacterales; family Enterobacteriaceae; genus Hoaglandella; species Hoaglandella endobia. The sequence goes on from NZ_LN999835.1 coordinate 138,365, forward strand.
GGGTACGTGCATTAGTCTTAGTACGTTGACCGCGAACAGGAAGACCACGACGATGACGTAAACCACGATAAGTGCCAAGATCTATCAGACGCTTAATGCTCAGGGTTACCTCACGGCGTAGATCACCTTCGACAACAAATTTGGAGACTGCATCACGTAGCTTTTCTATTTGCTCTTCCAACAGCTCACTGAGCTTAACGTTTTCAGCAATTCCCGTAATAGAGCAGATATACTGTGAACGGCTTTTACCGATACCGTAAATAGACGTTAATGCAATCACGGTATGTTTATGATCAGGAATGTTAATGCCTGTTATACGGGCCACTATCTATGCACTCCTAGAAGTTTGAACGACAACAACATTCTAATTTTTTTCCTTTTAAAGATGCTTATAAAGATGCTTAAAATATGTGATAGTGATCTACCAAAGATCAGCTAGTTAATCTAGCTAGCTCAATCTAACTTTGCAAGAAAATACTTTTAATATTAGCCTTGGCGTTGTTTATGTTTAGATTCAGCGCTACAAATGACGCGGACGACACCGTTACGATTAATGATTTTGCAATTTCGACATAATCTCTTAACTGAAGTACGAACTTTCATTTTTACTCTCCGTTTATCAAACTTCCTGAATTATCGGTTATAACCTTTTAGGTTCGCTTTTTTTAGTATTGACTCGTATTGACTCGACATTATCAGAGTCTGCACTTGAGCCATAAAGTCCATGATAACTACAACAACGATCAATAAAGAAGTACCACCAAAATAGAAGGGAACTTTCATTGCGTTACGCATGAATTCGGGGATAAGGCAGATGAAAGTGATGTATATGCTTCCAACGAGAGTCAAGCGGGTCATAATTTTATCAATGTACTTTGCCGTTTGCTCTCCAGGACGGATGCCAGGGATAAATGCACCAGACTTTTTTAGATTATCTGCTGTTTCACGCGGGTTAAATACCAATGCTGTATAAAAAAAACAGAAAAATATAATTGCAGTAATATATAATAATACATAAAGTGGTTGACCAGGCTGTAAATAAAGCGAAATTAACTTTAACCAATCCCAACCAGTACCACCCCCGAACCAGGATGCTATTGTAGCTGGAAACAAAATTATGCTAGAAGCAAAAATTGCCGGGATCACCCCAGCCATATTCACTTTAAGCGGCAAATGTGTACTCTGAGCTGCGTAAATGATACGTCCCTGTTGACGCTGAGCGTAGTTGACAATGATACGACGCTGACCACGTTCAACGAATACCACGAAAAATGTTACTGCAAACACCAGTACTGCAACTAATATTAATAGAAAAACATGTAAATCACCTTGTCGAGCTTGCTCTATGGTATTACTAATAGCGGGTGGCAATCCAGCTACAATACCTGTAAAAATAATAATAGAAATACCGTTCCCAATACCCAGCTCAGTAATCTGCTCGCCCAGCCACATCAGGAACATCGTCCCACAGACGAGGCTAACTACCGCGATAAAGTAAAATAAAAAGCTCAGATTAATCACTAGGCCTTGCATTCCAGGCATATTCGGTAAACCGGTAGCAATACCTATGGATTGAAATATAGCTAACAACAAAGTGCTATAACGGGTATACTGACTAATTTTACGTCTTCCAGATTCACCCTCTTTTTTAATTTCTGCCAGCACAGGATAAACTACCGTCATCAGCTGTATGATAATTGATGCAGAAATATATGGCATAATACCCAATGCAAAGATAGAAGCACGGCTGAGAGCACCACCAGAGAACATATTGAACATTTCAATAATGGTACCTCGTTGTTGTTCGAGTAGTTTTGCAAAAATAGAAGTATCAATCCCAGGAATTGGAATAAAAGATCCGATACGGAAGACAATCAGCGCCAAAATTACAAAAAATATTCTACGTTTCAGTTCGTCTAGTCCGTTTTTAGCACTTTGAAAATTTAATCCCTGTTGTTTAGCCATCTACTCTATTTATACCTCAACTTTACCACCGATCATTTCGATCGCAGTACGCGCGCCTTTACTTACACGCAAGCCACGTACGGTAAGTGCGCGATTGACTTCACCTGATAACATAATTTTAACAAATTTAATTTGGGTACCGACTATATCAGTGGCTTTCAGCATGTTTAGATCTACCAAAGTACCTTTAATACGAGTTAAATCGGACAGACGAACTTCTGCGGTTATTATAGATTTGCGTGACTTAAAACCAAATTTTGGCAGACGGCGGTATAAAGGCATCTGGCCTCCTTCAAATCCACGACGTAAGCTACCGCCAGAACGAGACTTCTGACCTTTATGACCGCGACCACTGGTTTTACCTAAACCAGAACCAATACCCCGACCCGGACGCTTAGCAGTATGTTTAGAATCCTGTGCCGGAGATATAGTATTTAAACGCATCTCTATTAACTCTCAACTTTAATCATGTAAGAAACCAAATTGATCATACCGCGTATGGTAGGCGTATCTTCACGCTCTACGGTATGGCCAATATGCCGTAGTCCCAAGCCAACTATGGTAGCCTTATGTTTTGGCAGACGACCGATAGAGCTACGAGTCTGAGTGATTTTAATAGTTTTTGCCATAATCAATTACTTACCCAAGAATATCTTTAATAGATTTACCTCGCTTGGCAGCGACCATTTCAGGAGACTTCATATTAACAAGTGCGGCAATAGTTGCCCGAACCACGTTGATAGGATTAGTTGAACCATAAGCTTTTGCTAATACATTGTTAACTCCTGTAACTTCCAGGACAGCGCGCATTGCACCACCAGCGATAATGCCTGTACCTTCTGAAGCTGGTTGCATGAACACGCGGGAACCGGTGTGCTCACCTTTTACCGGGTGCTGCAGGGTGCTACTATTCAGGACTATAGTAATCATGTTGCGACGTGCTTTTTCCATCGCTTTCTGTATTGCAGCTGGAACTTCTCGTGCTTTTCCGTAACCAAAACCAACGCGACCACTACCATTACCAACAACTGCTAGTGCGGTAAAACTGAAAATACGGCCACCTTTTACGGTCTTAGATACGCGGTTCACTGCAATCAACTTTTCTTGCAGTTCTCCAGTTTGTTTTTCGATGTATCCCATCTTCTACCTTTAATTTAGAACTAAACGGTTAGAACTGAAGTCCAGCTTTACGGGCAGCATCTGCTAGTGCCTGAACTCGACCATGATATTGAAACCCAGAACGGTCAAAAGATACATCTTTAATGCCTTTTTGCAACGCGCGTTCTGCGATAGTTTTACCAACAGCGACAGCAGCTTCTTTATTACCAGTACCCTTTAATTGATCAGCGATGGCCTTTTCTAAAGTAGACGCGGTTACTAAAACTTCAGAACCGTTTGGTGCAATAACCTGTGAGTAAATATGATGTAAGGTACGATGTACTACCAATCGGGTTGCACCTAATTCCCTAAGCTTACGTCTTGTGCGGGTTGCTCGACGAATACGAGCTGTTTTTTTATCCATAAATTTTACTTCTTCTTAGCCTCTTTAGTATACACAACTTCATCAGCGTAACGAATACCCTTACCTTTGTAAGGGTTAGGACGACGGTAGGCACGTAAATCTGCAGCAACCTGGCCAACCAACTGTTTATCAGATCCTTTAAGCACTATTTCAGTTTGGTTAAAGCATTCTGCGGTGACCCCTGCCGGTAGTTTATGGTCAATAGAGTGAGAAAAACCGAGAGATAAATTTACCACATTATTTTTTATTGTAGCGCGATAACCTACACCTACTAGAGATAATTTTTTAGTAAATCCGTTGGTTACACCAATCAACATACTATTCAACAGGGATCGCGTGGTACCTGCAAGTAACCAACCGTTAGCATGCCCTTCGCGCGGAGTAAAGATCAATTTATTATTAATATGCTGAACGTCAACAGCTTCGTGGATAGTACGAGTTAATTCACCTTTTTTACCCTTAATCGAAATAATCTGACCGTTGATTTTTACATCTATACCAACAGAAATAGCAATAGGTACTTTAGCAACACGAGACATTCTGTCCTCTCAATTATGCTACGTAGCAGATAATCTCACCACCAAGACCAGCTTGGCGAGCCGCACGATCAGTCATGATACCTTTAGAGGTAGAAATAACTGCTATACCCATGCCGGCTATTACTTTTGGCAATGCATCTTTTTTCTTATAGATACGCAGACCAGGGCAGCTGATACGCTTAATAGTTTCTACTACCGGTTTACCATGAAAGTATTTCAGTACTACTGCCAGTATAGGTTTAGTATTTCCTTCAATTTTATAATTTTTAATAAAGCCTTCTTCTTGCAATAACTTAGCAAGTTTTGCTTTCAGTTTTGAAGAAGGCATAGATACTATATTTTTTTTTGCTGCTTGACCGTTACGTATATGGGTCAGCATGTCTGCGATTGGATCTTGCATGCTCATATATCTAATTACTCCCGCGAGTATTTTCAAAATTTAATTAGTGCTAACTTTTACCAGCTGGCCTTTCTTAGGCCAGGTATTTCACCGCGCATGGCAGCTTCACGGACTTTAATACGGCTTAACCCGAATTTTCTTAGAAAAGCGTGCGGCCGACCTGTTTTACGGCAGCGGTTACGCTGCCGAGAAGGACTAGAGTCACGCGGCAGAGTCTGTAACTTGAGAACCCCAGCCCAACGATCTTCGTTAGAAGCATTAACGTTAGATATGATAACTTTAAGTTCATTACGTTTTATGCTGAATTTATCAACTAATTTCATACGTTTTACTTCACGTGCTTTTATGGATTTTTTAGTCATCGTTTATCTACTTACGAAATGGAAAATTCAAGGCAGTTAATAGTGCACGTCCCTCATCATCTGATTTAGCAGTGGTAGTGATGGTAATATTTAATCCACGAACACGATCTATTTTATCATAGTCAATTTCTGGAAATATTATTTGTTCACGTACCCCTATGCTGTAGTTACCACGACCATCGAAAGACTTAGAAGACAGGCCACGGAAATCGCGTATACGCGGTACAGCAATGGAAATTAGTCGGTCAAAGAATTCCCACATGCGTTTGCCACGTATAGTTACTTTACAACCAATAGGATAGCCCTGACGAATTTTAAAGCCAGCAATAGATTTGCGTGCTTTAGTGATAAGCGGCTTTTGACCTGAAATTACTGTCAAATCAGACACGGCGTTATCCAGTAGCTTTTTATCGTTGATTGCCTCACCTACCCCCATATTAAGTGTAATCTTCTCGAATCGAGGTACTTGCATGACAGAATGGTAGTCGAACTTTTTCATTAGGTTAAAAACGACTTTGTCTTTATAATAATCATGCAGTTTCACTATCTTACTACTCCAAATCACTTAATACTTTTACCATTAGATTTAAAAAAACGTACTTTTTTGCCGTTTATAATCTTAAAACCCACACGATCAGCTTTTCCAGTTTCTGCATTAAAAATAGCTAGATTAGAAAGATCTATTGCTGCTTCTTTCTCAAGAATACCGCCTGGCTGGTTAATAGAAGGTACTGGTTTTTGATGTTTTTTAACTAAATTGATACCTTCAACAATAGCCTTACCGTTAGGTAGAACCTTTTTTATTTTACTGAGCTTACCTTTATCTTTACCGGCTATTATGATCACTTCGTCATCACGATAGATTTTAGCTGCCACAATTCGCTCCTACGTCAAAGAACTTCAGGTGCTAATGAAATGATCTTCATAAACTTTTCTGTACGTAGTTCACGAGTTACCGGCCCAAAAATGCGCGTACCGATAGGTTGATCATTATTATTTAATACAACACAAGCATTATTATCAAAGCGAATGACAGAACCATCAAGGCGACGTACACCCTTTTTAGTACGTACGACTACTGCTTTCAGAACATCACCTTTTTTTACTTTGCTACGAGAAACCGCTTCCTTGATTGTAATTTTGATAATATCACCAACGCCTGCATAGCGACGTTTTGAGCCACCTAGAACCTTGATACACATCACTCTACGTGCACCGGAATTGTCTGCCACAGACAGTATAGTCTGCTCTTGGATCATGTTGCTACTACTCCTGATAATTTTAATTACTACTAACTAAACCAAAAAAAATATATATAATTTTACTTTAAGCTAAATAACTTATAAAAAAAATGACATAGACTGTTAAGAATTAACAGTCTTTAAAATAAAAGAGCTACTCTTAAAACTAATGACAGAAAAGTTAAGGTAACGAACACTACATTCTTATTTCATATATATATTGCTTATGAAAGAAAGCTTACTCTGCTCTATTAGAGAACAGTTTTATCTATTAAAACTCGGATCAGCTAAAACTCGGATCAGCGTCCAGGACTTAGTCTTAGAAATTGGACGGCATTCACTGATTTCAACTATATCACCGATATTGCTTTCATTGTTCTCGTCATGTACATGGAGTTTAGTAGTACGTTTAATAAATTTTCCATAAATTGGATGCTTTACGAAACGTTCAATAGCTACAACAATGGATTTTGCCATTTTGTTACTAACTACACGACCTTGCAGGGTATGGTTTTTATCATTCATTATATACCCGCCTTCTCCGTCAATAATGTCTTCACACGTGCAATATTACGACGCACCTTTTTTAACAGGTGGGTCTGCTGTAGCTGTCCACTGGACGTCCGCATACGAAGATTAAATTGCTCTCGTAGTAGGTTAAGTAGCTCAGTGTTCAGCTTTTCAGTGTTATATTCACGCAGATCTTGTGCTTTCATTACATCACCGTCTTAATTACAAAAGTGGTTTTAATTGGCAGTTTTGCTGCTGCTAGCTTAAAAGCTTCACGGGCTAGCTCTTCCGAAACGCCATCAATTTCGTACAGCACTTTCCCCGGCTGGATCAAGGCAACCCAATACTCCACATTACCTTTACCTTTACCCATTCTAACTTCTAGCGGTTTTTCTGTTATCGGTTTGTCTGGAAAAATACGGATCCATATATTACCTTGACGCTTAACTGCACGTGTCATTGCCCGACGTGCCGCTTCAATTTGACGAGTGGTCAAGCGACCGCGGCCGACAGCTTTGAGACCGAAAGTACCGAAGCTAATATCCGTCCCTGCTGCTAGGCCACGATTACGGCCTTTGTGCATTTTACGGAATTTTGTACGCTTTGGTTGTAACATCAGCGATTCTCCTTACTTGCGGCTTTTACGCTGCTGCTTTTTAGTTTGCATATTCTGTTCCGATTGTTCAATAATAGCTACACCACCAAAAATCTCACCTTTGAAGATCCATACTTTTATTCCTATAACACCATACGTAGTGTGAGCTTCAGCGATGTTATAGTCGATATCTGCACGTAATGTATGTAATGGAACGCGACCTTCACGGTACCATTCAGTACGCGCAATTTCAGCGCCGCCCAGACGTCCGCACACTTCAACTTTAATCCCTTTAGCGCCAATCCGCATGGCATTCTGCACAGCACGTTTCATCGCACGACGGAACATCACACGACGTTCTAGTTGCGAAGAGATGCTGTCAGCAACTAGTTTAGCGTCTAATTCAGGCTTACGAACTTCAGAGATATTAATCTGTGCTGGTACGCCAGTAAGATTAGCTATTACCTTACGCAGTTTTTCGACATCTTCGCCTTTTTTGCCTATTACAATGCCCGGACGTGCAGTGTAAATGGTCACACGAATACTCTTGGCTGGACGTTCGATAACAACGCGGGAAATTGCAGCATTCGATAATTCCTTAGTTAGGAACTGACGAACTTTAAAGTCGCTATCCAAGTTATCAGCGAATTCTTTCGTATTCGCATACCAGGTAGAGTTCCAGGGTTTGACAATACCCAGGCGCATCCCATTAGGATGTACTTTTTGACCCATTGCTAGTCTCCATTGTCTCAGCAATCAGACACAATCACAGTAATATGGCTAGTACGCTTCAGGATACGATCTGCACGACCTTTAGCACGCGGATTAATACGCTTCATGCTTGGTCCAGAGTCCACAAAAATTTTTGTAACTTTAAGATTATCGATATCTGCGCCATCGTTGTGTTCAGCGTTCGCAATGGCAGACTCAAGTACTTTCTTGACTAGATTAGAAGCTTTCTTTTTAGTATAAATTAAGATTTCTAGAGCTTGCGATACTTTCTTACCGCGAATAAGGTCAGCAACAAGGCGTACCTTTTGAGCAGAAGAACGAGCATACAAATGTTTAGCGATAGTTTCCATCTTCTCCTATTTATTCCTTAGCACTTTTTTGACTTTCTTATCAGCTGTATGGCCGCGATAAGTACGTGTTGGCGCGAATTCACCTAGTTTATGACCAACCATTTCATCGGCAACAAAAACAGGTACGTGCTGACGTCCATTATGGATAGCGATAGTTAGCCCTATCATTGTTGGAAAAATAGTTGAACGACGGGACCAAGTGCGAATAGGCTTTTTGTCACCGCTTTCCACCGCTTTTTCCACCTTTTTTAGCAAGTGCAGGTCAATAAATGGACCTTTCTTGATAGAACGTGGCATGGCTTACTTATCCTCTAATATTATTTTTTACTACGGTGGTGTATAATGAACTTATCGGTACGCTTATTACTACGGGTCTTCTTACCTTTAGTTTGTATCCCCTGCGGGGATACAGGGTGTTTACCAAAGTTACGACCTTCACCACCACCGTGTGGATGGTCTACCGGGTTCATCGCTGTCCCCCGAACTGTCGGACGAATACCACGCCAACGTTTTGCCCCTGCTTTACCTAATACACGCAGCATGTGTTCAGTATTACCTACTTCTCCTAACGTAGCGCGGCACTCAGCATGAATTTTACGTATTTCACTAGAACGTAGACGCATTGTAACATACGCACCGTCACGAGCTACTATCTGAACATAAGAACCGGCAGAACGCGCTAACTGACCACCTTTACCTGGTTTCATTTCTACATTATGTACAGTTGAACCAACCGGAATATTACGCATAGGTAATGTATTGCCTATTTTGATTGTTGCATCGACGCCTGATTGGATCAAATCACCGGCTTTCAAGCCTTTTGGTGCCAGAATATAACGACGTTCACCATCTTTATATAAGACCAAAGCAATATTAGCAGAACGATTAGGATCATATTCAAGACGTTCTACCCTTGCTGGAATACCATCTTTATTGCGTTTAAAGTCGATCTGACGATAGTGTTGCTTATGACCGCCACCAATATGTCTTGTAGTAATACTGCCATTATTATTACGGCCACCTGATTTACTAAGAGGTTTTAGTAACGGTACATAGGGTTTACCTTTATAAAGATCAGGATTAAAGATTTTAACAACGTGTCGGCGACCCGGAGACGTCGGATTACATTTAACAATTGCCATTATTATACTCCTTCAACTTACTCGGCACCGCCGATGAAGTCCAATTGTTGGCCTTTTTTTAAATTGACGTAAGCTTTTTTCCAGTCGCTACGACGACCGATATGCTGTCCGTGACGTTTAATCTTACCTTTGACAACTAGTGTCCACACGTTATTGACTTCTATTTTAAACATTTTATGTACAGCAGCTTTAATTTCTGCTTTAGTTGCATCTTTAGCTACTTTAAAAGCTATGGTATTATTTTTTTCCATTAATGTAGATGTTTTTTCAGAAATATGTGGTGTGCGTAGTACTATTAGTAGACGTTCTTCATGAATCATGCCAGCTTCTCCTCAATTTTGCTAATAGCATCAGCCGTAATAACAACTTTATCAAAAATAATCAGGCTAACTGGATCGATGTTTTGTACATCAAGTACGTCTACTTTATGAAGGTTTTTTGCAGCTAAAAATAGGTTTTTATTCATTTTATTAGTAATAATAAGCACATCTTCTGTTAAAGCCATAACTTTAAGTTTATGTGCTAGTAACTTGGTTTTCGGCGCTTCAATAGAAAACTGTTCAAAAACTATTAAACGATTTTGACGTATTAGTTCAGATAATATACTTTTTAACGCCCCTCGGTACATCTTCTTATTTACTTTTTGATTATAATCCTGTGGCTTAGCAGCGAAAGTTACACCACCAGAACGCCAAATCGGACTTTTGATACTACCGGAACGTGCACGTCCGGTACCCTTCTGACGCCAGGGTTTTTTATTTGAGCCAGCTACTTCGGCCCGCGTCTTCTGAGCACGAGTGCCCTGACGCAAACTAGCTGAGTAAGCTATAAAAACCTGGTGTACCAGCGCTTCATTGAATTTATGCCCAAAGGTAGCTTGGGAGACAGTCAGCGATTTTTGCGCATCTTTTAATCCCAATTCCATTACTATCTCCTTGACGTTATTCTTTAATGGCCGACTTAATGATTAAGTCGCTACCAGTTGTTCCCGAGACCGCACCTTTCACCAGGAGCAGGTTGCGTTCTACGTCAACACGTACCACCTCTAAGTTCTGAACGGTTACGCGTCTATTGCCAAGTTGGCCTGCCATTTTTTTGCCTTTAAATACCTTGCCAGGAGTCTGGTTCTGACCTATAGAACCTGGTACACGGTGAGATAGTGAGTTGCCATGGGTAGCATCCTGTGTACGAAAGTGCCAACGTTTTACTGTCCCTGAAAATCCTTTACCTTTAGATGTACCCGTAATGTCAACTTTTTTAACATCAGTAAATAGTTCTACGGTAATACTTTGGCCAACATTAAATTCGTTGCTATCTTTAATACGTAATTCCCATAGACCCCGTCCTGCCTCAACACGCGACTTAGCAAAATGCCCGGCTTGTGATTTATTCACGCAGTTAGCTTTTTTAGTACCCGTGGTAACTTGGATCGCTTGGTATTTCTCTTTTTTCAGAGTTTTAATCTGGGTCACACGGTTTGCTTCTATTTCTATAATAGTGACGGGGATAGAAACACCATCTTCGGTGAAGATACGAGTCATGCCCACTTTCCTTCCAATTAAACCCTTTAAAACCTTCATTATTATATTTCATACCTCAATCTTTTAATGCTCTTACAATCTGATCTAAGATCTTAATAATTAACCTAGGCTGATCTGCACATCTACACCAGCAGCTAGATCCAGACGCATTAAAGCATCAACAGTTTTTTCGGTTGGTTCAACTATATCTACCAGACGTTTATGAGTGCGGATTTCATACTGATCACGTGCGTCTTTGTTGACGTGTGGAGAAATCAGAATGGTAAAACGCTCTTTACGGGTTGGTAACGGGATCGGACCACGTACCTGTGCACCTGTACGCTTGGCAGTTTCTACGATTTCTGCAGTTGATTGATCTATCAGACGATGATCAAATGCTTTCAAACGGATACGGATTCTTTGGTTCTGCATGCGACCAGAACTCCAATTATTTTAACGGAAAAAAAACAACACTAATCACTACCTTTTTAAGGGTAGTTTAGTTGTTTAATATATTATATTGAAATATTATTTATCTCAGTAATTGTATTGCTTGTAAAATAGTATGGACTCAGTTTACAGCTTTAATTTATACAGTTCATTAACTGAATGACTACAATACAAGTTCAGCTTATGATACACTTTTTAGGATAAGAAGCAAGCGCTTGCTGGGAAATTCCGGCAGGTGTAGCTTATTACTATATTTATAGTCGTAACTTAAATTCTTACTACGAAGAGAGCACCTCTCTTTTCTATAAGAGAAAAGAGAGGTTTTTAAGTATAAACTGAAGTAAATATATATTTAATTATTTATATTATATCAACAATTAAATATATAACTGATGCCGATAATAGGATTTGAACCTACGACCTTCGCATTACGAATGCGCTGCTCTACCAACTGAGCTATACCGGCACAATAAATGTTGTGTATATTAATTACACAAATATATCAAAATAATTTATGTATAAAAATTTAAATAAGCATACAAATATTAAAATATAATGAATACATATAATATATGTAATTAAAATTATATAAATAAATCTTTTAAAAATAAAAGACAATAAGTAAAATTAGTTATATTTTTATTATTTTAATACTGAACTTAATAAG